>SKPJ01000015.1 GCA_007119595.1 Myxococcales bacterium | reverse complement strand
GGGTGTGATTCATCTCCGTCGGTCGAAGGGCCGGAGCAGCAGGGCGAAACCTGACAAGGAGCACGACCGCAGCTGTGGCAGCGCCACCGCCAGGGAGTCGCGACACCGTCAGATTCGGTCTACTGCTTCGCAACCGAGAACCGACGGGGGTGAATCACACCCTCGGGAGGGCCAATATGCTGAAGTGTTTTCCGCCCCCACTCGATAAGAACCGAATCTCAATCAAGCCAATAGGGCATCTGGTCCACGGCGTCCGCAAAGGGCTGCATGGAGTCTTTGATTCGCTCCGTCGTCGGTGGTGCCTCGTCCCATTGGGGCCAGTCGAAGCGCTGCGTGGTGGCGACCGGGGTGTCGTCGACGGCGACCGATACGGCGATGCCGTCGGTGGTGGTCGATTGCCGGCCCGGCTGGTTGCGATCGCCGTGCATGACATGGCGCTGACTGGGATCGACGACGTGGAGCAGTGACCAGGGAAGGTGAATATCGATTCGATCCTCGCCGACGACGACGGCGTCGTGGCTCGACGACGGATCTTCACTGCTGCGAATCCGAAGCACGCCTATATCGTGATAGGTGGGGGCAAAGCTCGTTTCGCCATCTGGACTTTCACGGGACTGTCCGTTTTGCCATCGCACCAGATGCCAGGGCTCACCGTCGGTGGCGATGGAGTGATATAATTGCTCTTCCTCGGAAGTCCCCAGCGAGATGCCCAATAAGTCGTAGGCCGTCGTCACATACAACTCTGCGGAGTCGGCGCCGTCGATGACCAGGGCAAACTCGCTTCTTCGATCGGGCTGTATCCCACCGGGCAATATCGATTCACCGCGGTCGTCGCCGTAGGTATCAAACCCGATCACCATCGAGGTCTCCGGCAATTCAGTCCCGTGAAGCCGAAGATGGAAAAACGCGGCGTCGGCGGCCATTTCGATCGCCCCGATCGGCGCCTGCATCTCCAGTCCCGGTGCCTGCTTGTACTCCGGGGGACCCAGATCATATCCCACAAAGCCGAAATTTTGCTCTGGTGCCACGATATTATGCCACAACGGCCGGCGCTCGACGGGAAAATCGAAGGGATCGGTGATCCACGTCGGCTTCCACCACTCGTCGATCCAGGCAAATACGGCGCCGCCGGCACATCCTGTCTCATAGATGGTGCGCAACAGCCGGGCCGAGACTTCACCCTGCTCCTTCTCGTCGTGGCCACCGTGATTCATATCCGTGTAGCCCCAATGTGCATTTCCCCAACTCGAGGGCACGCCGAATTCCCCGATAAATAGCGGTATGTCGTAATAACTCTCGAGCCGAGTCAGATAGCCCATATAGGAATTGGGACCCTGCTCGTCAAAGAATTGCCGATAATCGGGATCCTCGACGATATAGTCCGGGTAGTAGGGATAGGCGTGGTACGTGGCGAAGACGCCGCCCGGAGCATCGACGGCGTCGATCTGAGACATATCGAAAGAGGCGATATCCTCGGAGCTATACGCGGGATTCTCGATTGGATGCTCAATGGGATCCAGACTCGGCCAAGTGGAGACACTGACCGGCCGCTGTGCTCCGTGGCGTTGACGCTCGTGGTCGACGAGGAGTTCGAGGCGTTCGGCGAACCAGGCTTCAACTGCCTCTCCATCATCGACCGAAAATATCTCCCCATCGAACCCCTGAAGCTCACTGTGAAGTTCATTGGTGGTCTTCACTTCGTCGGGATGCACCTCCCGGCCGATGATCCACCCCATGATCCACTTTGAGATATCGACCTCGTACTCGCCATAAGCCTGGCCGAAGCGGTGGTCGATGGAGCAATCGCCATGGGCACAGTCGACGACTTCCTCGATGGAGGCATCAAATTCGTCGGTCAGTGTGAGCAGATCCCTGGTCGGGTTCTCCTCGCGCAGCCAGATTCCGTGCATCACATACAGAGGATCGTCGGGATGGGCCTCATTGTGGTCCCGAAGGGCGCGGTAAAAGCGCGGATAGTGCAGGGTGTAAATACGCACCGTATTCAGACCTGCGTCACTCATCTGCTCGAACCACCGGCGATAGTCGTCGTACGTCGCCGCCAGCTCTCCGGCCCGGGTCCCCGGGACGGCGACTCCTAAATTGGCCCCCCGAATGAAAACCGGTCGATATTCCTCTCCCTGCTCCACGGCCAGGTATTCTCCCACTGTCTGAAAGGGAAGCGGTGATTTGACCTCGTCCTCTTCGGCGTCATCACCGATACATCCCAAAAACGCGGTGGCTATCACACCCAGAACAAGCACCCGGAATTTCAATCGCACAGCCAAGAGTAGTCCTGAAAAATTGATAAAAACCACCGTCGATATGGTGGAAAAACAACGACTTTCAACGCTCCCCCGAACCATACGTCATTGCCATCCGCGACCAAAGCAGGGCACGCACTGGAGATTATAACGCCGTGAGCAGAAGTTGATGGAGATAGACTGCAAAGTCGAGTGTGCGTCGGACAAGGCGCGGCGACGAGGCGATGCGATGTAGCATCGTCGAGCGAGCCGCAACGCCGCTTCG
>SKPJ01000498.1 GCA_007119595.1 Myxococcales bacterium | reverse complement strand
GGGCAAAGTCTGGCAAGGCGGGAGGTCGCAGCTGTGGCAACGCCACCGCAAGACCGAGGCAACACAGCCAGCTTTGTCCTGCTGTTTCGCAACCGAGAACCGACGGAGGTGGATCACACCCGGGAGTCAGATGTCACTTCGCGAAGCATGAGGAGTTGTGCTAGATAGCGAAATTAAGCGTCATTTGTGAGGACAAATAAACGGGCCGTGCAACGATGGCAATTGTTGGCTGTGCCCCGGTCGGTCGCGGGGCAGATTTTGTGTTTTAGGGATACTAAATTCGGACTGTGTTAGGAGAATGGAAAATGAAGCGTTGGAAGGCAATATTTACAATCAGTGTCTTGGTGTTCGGCGTTGCCGCCTGTGGATCTGATGATTCAGAAACCTCTAATCAGGTCACAGAAGACGATGAGTCTCCCGAACTTTCGATCACTCAAACCGTGCAGTTGTCGGCGAATGTCGGCGATACGGCGGAGCAGACGGTCAGCGTCGCAAATGATGGCGATGCTCCATTGACCGTGGACTTCGACGCCGGAGCCGATTGGCTTGAGATCGATCCCGCCAGTCTCGAAATTGACGCCAGTGAGAGCCAGGACGTCAACTTCTCGGCGACATGCCCCGGCGAAGCGCAGGATCTGCAAAGCGATGTCACGATAGGGACGAACGACGAAGATGCCGACGGAACGGTGGTGTCCGTTGAATTGAGTTGTACCGACGAGGATGATCCCGATCCGGACCCGGATCCGGATCCGGATCCGGACCCAGATCCAGATCCCGATGCCGATACGGGAGTACTCACCGTTAGTATCGAGGGACTTCCCTCGGGCGCCGATGCCGAAGTGACGGTGGAGGGCCCCGATTTTAGTCAGTCCGTAAGTGAAACGACGACACTCGACGAGCTAGAGCCCGGTGAGTACGAGATTGATGCCGGAGAGGTTGTCAGCGACGACACGACTTTTGTAGCCACTGAGTCGTCTCAAACGGTGGCCGTAGAGGCCGGTGAGGCCTCGGAAGTTACGGTCACCTATGAAGAAGATGAGGACGTGGAACCGGAGCCCGAAACCGGTTCGCTCACCGTTACCATCGAAGGTCTTACAGATGACCTGGATGCCGATGTCACCGTCGCTGGACCCGACGGCTTTAGTGAATCTGTGACTGAGACGACCACTTTCGACGAGTTGGAACTCGGCAGCTACGAAGTGAGCGCCGAAGAAATCGAAGACGACGGCATCAGTTATCTTCCCACCGAGTCCACGCAATCGGTGGAGGTGGAGGCCGATGATACCACAGAAGTGACCGTCGAATATGAAGAACAGGCTCCCGAACCGGGTGCTGTCGAGGTCTCGCTGAGTGGACTTGACGCCGGCGCCGATCCGACCATCGAATTGCTCGATGATTCCGGAAGCGCGGTGGACAGCATTCAGGGAGATGGACTGTTCGATGATGTCGAACCCGGTGATTACACCGTGGCCCCCGCCGATTACGAAGATGGCGGTGTGGAGTATGTGGCGGAGAACCAGGATATTGTCGTGGAGAGCGATCAAACCACGCAGGTCGACATCGAGTATAGTGCCACGGCCGGTACATTGGAGATTGTCGTCAGCGGCCTCGATATCGAGGGCTTAAGCGAAGCAGACGCCAATATCAGCATCGAAAATGGCGATTATCAGCAAGATGTGCTCACGGCGGGAACCACAACCTTAGACGACGTTCCTGCTGGCGATTACGACGTCGTCGTCGGCGATGCCCAAGAGGGCCCGGCGATCTTCGTCGCAGATGATCAGACCGTCACCGTCGAGAGCGGTCAGACGGCCACGGTGAATGTCGACTACGAGGTTGTTTTGGGAAGCCTCCACGTCGACGCCACCAATGTGCCCTCCGGCGAGGAATTCGAAGCCGATATAAGTGGTCCTGACTTCTCGGAGACCACGCAGGGAGCCCAGACCTTCGATGATCTTCTCCCTGGCGATTACACCGTTGAATTCGACTCCATTGGAAGTGGCGGCGATATCTACGATCCCGATCCCAGCTCCGCCGATTTCACCGTCGAGAGCGGTCAGACCACCGATGCCGTCGCCGAATACGGGCTGCGGCCGGGACAACTCGATGTCAACGTGATCATCGATGACTCGATGGAGGTTGATTTCGCCGTGCAGGAAGGTGGAAGTACGGTTCATACCTTCAGCACCACCGGGGGAACGCTGGAGAGCGTCGATCTGGAGCCCGGAACCTACGAGGTAGTCGTCGACGGCACCGCCGAAGACGAATGGGGCAACGAATACGACCTCGACGGAGTTGGGGAATCCTTCGATCTGACCTCCGGAGATTCCCATACTCAGACGATCACCGGTGTCCTACCGACGGTGGTTACCACCGAAGTTGACGATATCAATGAATACGGAAGTCTGCGCGCCGTCGTCGATCGGGTCAACGCCGATAGTGAGATCACCTTCGATACCGATACGGTCCAGCAAATCGAACTCGATGAAACCATCGCTTTGACGCGGCCCGTGAAAATTCTCGGTCC
>SKPJ01000204.1 GCA_007119595.1 Myxococcales bacterium | reverse complement strand
CCTCGTAGCTCGTGCTCGGATCTCGGTACTCGTCCTCGTAGCTCGTGCTCGGATCTCGGTACTCGTCCTCGTAGCTCGTCCTCGGAATCACCGCACTGCACAAACCAGCTCTGTAAATGACGAAAAAGCGTAAACTATGTGCCCGGTTGCTCAGAGCTCCGAGCCCGAGAACCGAGCCCCGAGAACCGAGCCCCGAGAACCGAGAACCGAGAACCGAGTCCCGCGAACCGAGTCCCGCGAACCGAGTCCCGCGAACCGAGCCCCGAGCCCCGCGAACCGAGCCCCGAGCCTCGCGAACCGAGCCTGAACTTCGATGAAGCGCTAGAGGTTGGCGTTGGTGAACTCAACCGATTACCGGTGATTGCACCCGGAGAGGGCCGATGATTTGACGCTGGAAAGCGGCCTGTGGTACCGCTGATAGTCTGGTCGTAACGGTTGATGGGATTCATTTTACGGCTCCACGACCCGTGGCTTTTCAACGATGAGTGTCGACGATGACCAATGACGAACAAAACACCGGTGAATTCGGCCCTCCACGGGTGCTGGTCGTCGACGACGAACCGACGATTCGAGATATTCTGGTTGATTTTTTGGGGATGGAGGGATTTGTCGTCGTCGCCACCGCCACGGCGGAAGAGGCACTAGATCGACTCGATGAAGTACGCCCGGAAGTGGTGTTGCTCGATCTCGAGATGCCCGGGATGAATGGTCTGGAGTTGCTGGAGCAGTTGCACCTTCGCCGGCCGGAAGCTCTGCCGATTATGATGACCGGCTATGGCACGCTGGAGACGGCGATCGAGGCGATGAAAGCCGGGGCCTACGACTATCTGCTAAAACCGTTCAAGGTGCCCCAGGTCATTCAGGTCATCGAACGGGGGCTCGAGAAACAGCGCTTGGAAGCGGAGAACGTAGAGCTCAAGGAATTGGTCGATCTCTACGATGCCAGCGAAAAGGTCGGCGCCCGACTGGCCCCGGAGCATATCCACGATGTGCTCGTCGATACCATGGGCACCCGCTCCAATGCTCATGCCGTATCCCTATGGAGTCGCAACGACCATCACGACATCGAGTTTCAGCGCTTGCGCAAGTGGGTGGACGACGAGGCGCCCCAGGACGCCGGTCAATTGCTGGACACCGTGGCGACGGCCGATTTTTTCGCCCGATTTGCCACCGAATCAGCGCGCATTCTAGGCCCCGATGAGCTTCCGGGGGTGGGCCCGGAGCATTTCTCCCTTTTGTGCATGCCCCTTCGCGGGGAGGACACGGTATTGGGAGTGGTTCTCGTACTTCGCCTTCCGCCGCGGCGTCCGTTTCGCGAAAGCAAGCGTAAATTATTGTCCATTCTCACCGATCGGGCAGCGGCGGCGATGGAGAATGCCCGGCTGTACGAGGATCTCCAGCAGACCTTTAAGCAGACCATCCAGGCATTGGCCAATATTTTGGAGGACAAAGATCCCTATACCCGGGGCCATTCCGAGCGGGTGAGTCGCTACGCCCGTATGATTGCCGAGGGGATGGAGCTTCCGCGCGAGAGTATCGAGCGCATCGCCGACAGCGCCTTGATGCACGATATCGGCAAGCTCGGTATCCGATTCGAAGAACTCAACAAAGCGGATCCCCTGACGGAATCGGAATACGAGATGTTCAAAAGCCACACCACCCGTGGGAAGTGGATCTTGGAGCCCATCAAATTTCTTCATCCATTGATTCCGGGCGTTTATCACCACCATGAACGGTGGGACGGTGACGGCTATCCCCAGGGATTGGTCGGTGAGGATACCCCGCTGATGGCACGGGTATTGGCTGTGGCCGATACCTATGATGCGATGACTTCCCATCGGGCCTATCGCCGCGCCCTACCTCATGAGGTGGCGATGCGGGAGATCCAAAATTGTGCGGGCACCCAATTCGATCCGGACGTGGTGCGGGTATTCGTTCGAGAGATGGAGAAACACCGCCGAAACCACACCTCCCGAGCTGAACGGTGGCGTCTGCTCGCCGAGAGCGGCTGAGGTTGAAACATCGATAACGGCGTGTCCGCAGGACTACGTCGAGGCTTGGGCAAAAAAGAGAGTGGAAAAACAGCCAGCGAATGCCGAGGGGAGACTTTTTCAACAGCTTCTCAGGAAGCGACATCGACCTCTTCGTCCTGGATGGTGCTGTATTTTTCGTCTCGCACGGATCGTCGGGTCCGGTTGGACTCCTCGTGGAGAAACGGCTCCATATCGCGGATGATACCGCGGTCGTAGGCGGTTTGGACCAGTTGTTCGCGCATCATCTTGCGACCGCGAAATAGTCGGCTCATCACCGTGCCCACCGGGCAATCCAGGATATGGGCGATCTCTTTGTAGGAGAAGTCGTTGAGGTCGGCGAGTATGACGACCGTTCGAAATTCCTCGGACAGTGATTCCAGCGCCTGCAGAATCTCGGGGGCAAAGGTCTTGTGGACCGCCGCCTTTTCTGGACTGTCGTAGAAATCCGTCTTTTCCCTGCTAAAGAAGTTTTGTTCGATCGGCCGCAGATCGTCGGAGTTGAGGATCTCTCGCTCCTTCTTTTTGCGTCGATACTTGTTGATGAAGGTATTGCGCAGGATCGTAAATAACCAGGCGCGACAATTGGTTCCCTTTTCGAAGCGATCCCAATTGGTGTAGGCCTTGATGAGGGTCTCCTGAACGAGGTCTTCGGCGTCCTTCTCTTTTTTGGTGTAGCGAAGGGCAGTGGCGTAGAGTTCGTCGAGGTGCGTCAGCGCTGTGTCCTCGAACTCTCCGGCGTCTGCGTCGCCGCTGCGATTGAATTCGTTGAGCCGTAGCATGGCTACTCCTTTCGTGCGTTTTTATTATGAGGTCTCCCTCAAGGGAAGATCTTTCCCTGTTCATTAGTTTAGAAGCATCAATTGGGGCAAAGGTTTCAAAATAATTCGTCTTTCGTTGGAAAAATACGTTGTAAGTAAAATTTATCAGGGCCCAAGAGCCATCGAAGGGCACGAATTCCAATACTAGCCACCATCGCGATCGGGTCACGGGTTGGACTGTGATATGGCACATGAGAGAAGGGATACGCCGCAGCGGCGTGTCCTTTGTTGGAGCCCTATCGCGCTCCGTTTAAAGAGCTGATTTTTACGGGATAGCGAGCTTGTATGAGCACAGTGCTCTTGTTAGGGTCTCGCGACTTTATAAGGCGGCCCACTCGGGCGCGCGCGAGCCGCAGTCAGGCATCTACACCAGCGAATTTGCACAGGATAAGGACTTAGGATGACGGATTCGGTCGACATCATTCCGGTCAACATCGAAGAGGAGATTCGCCAGTCCTATATGGATTACGCCATGAGCGTGATCATTGGACGAGCGCTTCCGGACGTACGAGACGGGCTCAAGCCGGTCCATCGCCGGATCCTCTTTGCCCAGCGGGAGTTGGGAAACCGGTGGAATACGGCGTACAAAAAATCGGCTCGGGTGGTCGGCGATGTCATCGGTAAGTATCACCCCCACGGTGATAGTGCGGTGTATGACGCCTTGGTCCGGCTGGCCCAGGAATTCAACATGCGGGTACCCCTGGTCGACGGGCAGGGGAATTTCGGGAGCATCGACGGCGATTCAGCCGCCGCGATGCGGTATACCGAGGTGCGCATGGCGCGGGTCGCACAGGAGCTGTTGGCCGATATCGACAAGGAGACGGTCGACTGGGTACCAAATTACGATGACACCATCGAAGAGCCGGCCGTACTGCCCACTCGAGTTCCCAATTTATTGGTCAATGGCTCCTCCGGGATCGCCGTCGGAATGTCGACCAATATCCCGCCTCACAACCTGGAAGAGGTCGTCGACGGGGTCCTGGCTCTGATCGAAAATCCGGAGCTCGGGGTCGAGGATTTGATGGGGTATATTCCGGGGCCCGATTTCCCGACGGCGGGCATTATGTACGGGGCCGATGGGCTCAAAAAGGCCTATACCCATGGCCGGGGCATCGTAAAGATGAGAGCCCGTGCCGATATCGAGGAGGATGAGCGCACCGGCAAGAGCACGATCATCGTCACCGAGCTTCCCTACCAGGTCAATAAAGCGCGACTCATCGAAAAGATCGCCGCTCTGGTGCGGGACAAGCGCCTCGACGGAGTCACCGATCTTCGCGACGAATCCGATCGCGACGGGATGAGGGTGGTCATCGAGCTTCGCCGGGACGTGATTCCGGAGGTCATCCTCAATAATCTGTACAAGATGACGGCCATGCAGTCCTCCTTTGGCATCATCATGTTGGCCATCGTTCACGGCCAGCCTCGCGTGATGCCGCTAAAAGAGGTGCTCAACCACTTTATCGACTTTCGCCGCGACGTGGTCACTCGGCGCACGTTGCACGATCTGCGAAAAAACGAGGAGCGGGCCCACATCCTCGAGGGCTTGAAGATCGCTCTCGATTATCTCGACGAGGTCATCGCCCTCATCCGCGCCAGCGATTCGCCGAATGAGGCCCGCGAGGGACTGATGAGTACCTTCGATTTGTCGGAACATCAGGCCCAGGCGATCCTGCAGATGCGTCTGCAAAAGCTGACCGGTTTGGAGCGCGAAAAGATCCTGTCGGAGCTCGAAGAAGTGCGCGCCGAAATCGAGCGGTTGCGCGGTATTCTGGCAGACGAGACAAAATTGATGGCCGTCATCGTCGAGGAATTGCAGGAGGTGCGCGAGCAATACGGTGACGAGCGTCGCACCGAGATTTTGCACGACGTCACCGAGCTGTCGAAGCTCGATCTGATCGCCGAAGAGGATATGGTGGTCACCCTCAGTCATCACGGCTACATAAAGCGCACCCCTCTGAGTGAATATCGAGCCCAGCATCGCGGCGGTCGCGGAAAACGAGGCATGGGGACCAAAGACGAGGACTTTGTCACCGACATGTTCGTGGCCTCCACGCACACCAATTTGCTGATCTTTACCTCGGTGGGCAAGGTCTACAAATTAATGGTCCATGAATTGCCCCGGGGTTCGCGCACCACGCGCGGCAAGGCGGTGATCAACTTGCTGCCCATCGAAAAGGACGAAAAGATCAAAGCAATTTTGCCCTTCGAGGAATTCGAGGAGGGCAAAAATATCGTCACCGCCACCCGGCGAGGGGTCGTCAAGAAGACGAAATTGATGGATTACGCCAACGTGCACTCCGGCGGAATCATCGCCCTCGGATTCAAGACCGACGATGACGAATTGATCAGTGTTCGGGTCACCGAGGGCGACGATCGCATCTTTTTGGCCAGTGCCCACGGCCAGTCGATTTGTTTTCACGAATCCGATGTTCGCGCCATGGGAAGGGTCGCCGCCGGAGTCTTTGGGATGCGATTTCGCGATGGTGACGAATTGGTCGGGATGGACGTCATCAGCGCCGACGATGAGACCTCGACGATCTTGACGGTCACCGAGCGGGGATACGGAAAGCGCACCACCATCGACGAATACCCCACCCAGGGTCGAGGTGGCATGGGGGTGGTGACGGTCAAGACCAGCGAGCGAAACGGCGCGCTCGTTGGGATCCGGGTGGTCAAAGAGGAGAATGAATTGCTGGTGGTTTCCGACAAGGGCCAGATCCTGCGTACCCGAGTCCACCAGATATCGACCTACAGCCGCAATACCCAGGGCGTAACGGTGATGAGTCTGGCCGACGACGAATCGGTGGTCTCCATCGCTGCTTTAGACCCGGAAGAAGAAGAAGCCGTCGACGACGACGGCGAAGAAGAAGGCGAGCAACAAGGCGCTGTGGCGGCAGAGGAGAAAGCAGAGGACACAGAGCAGGATGAAGGCGAATTGCCCACCGACTCGGAGTCCCCGTCGACCGGGACCGACGAGGAGGAATCCACCGGTGACGACGGGGGCGAATCGGGGTCGGAACAAGGGTGAATCGCAGTGGTTGACGGGACTCAAATCGGTGTGTTAAAGCGAGGCGCCGGTCGTCGAAAGCCTGCCTCAAACGCTGCTTTTGACACCCGACAAATCGGCCTCCGCGAGGTGTTGTAAATGCCCGAAGAGGGTCCCGATGACGACGGTAAACACAAGGACGTTTCGTCGCGAAAGATGTGGATGAAAGCCGGAGCAGCGGGCGCCCTTGGATTTGAATTCGTCGGGTTCGTACTCGCCGGAGTGCTGGTTGGCACCCGGATCGACGCCCGCTATGACAGCTCCCCCATCGGGTTGCTGGTCTGTTTGGGCTTGGCAATGGTCGCCGCCGGGTGGCATATCTATCTGGTGAGTCGACGATATCTGCTCGACGGTGAACAGTGATGACCACCATCGACCGCAGTTTCGTAGACGGCGTATTTTGGTGCATGCTCGCCATGGGCGCCGTATTGGCCCTGATCACGGCGGTGGTCATCGACCTTCGCTTTGGTTATTCACTGGCTCTGGGCGCCTTGATCGGCGCCACCAGTTTGCGGGCTACTGCCGCCGCCGTCGCGCGCTTGATCGCCGGCATTGTCGACGGTACCGGCACCAATGCCCTGTGGGGCATGGCCCTTGTGCTCAAGTTGATCGCGTTGTTTGTGGCAGTCTTTGTGGCGTTGGTCTTTCTCAATGCTCATGCCGTTGCCTTCGTGATCGGATTCAAAACGATTTTACCTTCATTGGCCTGGCAGGCCATTCGCAATCCCGGCCATTTGAAAGCGCCGGTTGATGACGCCGACGACACAGAGAGTTCGTAGTCCATGGCAGACTTTACGTTCATCGATTTTTTTCCCGCCTTCGCCGATCGAGAATACGAGGAGGGTGTCCAGGGGTGGAACGACATCTTCGGAGACCCCCTTCTGGAACCGGCCGCCAGCGTCGGTGTCACCCACGTTGTCTTTACCGGCGTTTTGATGGTTCTCATCGGCGTTTTGGCACTGATTGCGAGGCGAAAATTCACCAACCGGGATACAGCCCTGGTTCCCGACGGAAAATTGACCGTCGCCGGCTTCTTCGAGGTCCTCTTCGACGCCATTTTAAATATGATGTCGGAGATGATGGGTGAGGAAAACGCGAAAAAGTACTTCCCCCTCATCGCCACACTGGGGGTCTTTATCTTTTTCGGTAATGTCATGGGGCTGGTTCCGGGACTTTATCACCCGACGTCCAACCTCAACACGGGGCTGGCCTGTGCCATTGTCGTCTTTTTGGTTTACAACGCCGGCGGATTCATCGACCAGGGGATGGGCTACGTCAAGCATTTTATGGGGCCCGTATTACTGTTGGCACCCCTTATTTTCGTCATAGAAATTGTCAGTCATGCCTTTCGTCCCATCAGTTTGTCGGTCCGTCTGACCGGTAATATGACCGGAGACCATCTGGTGCTGGAGATCTTCGGGGACTTGGCCACGGAGATGATGACCATCCCGTTTTTGTTGCCCATTCCCTTTCTGTTTTTGGGATTGTTGGTCTGCATTATTCAAGCCTTGATCTTCTGCTTGCTGTCCAGTGTATATATCGGTCTGGCGGTCCACCACGAAGATCATTGAGGAGTTTCGATCGAGAGTTGTTAATCACGGGAGTTGATTGAATACCCACGCGATGTGCGTGGATACCCCAAATCATGGCGCCGAACGTCATAGTAGTGACGCCACGCGCGTACAACAGGAGGAAGTAGTCACATGCGGAAACAAAAGACCCTGGTATTTTTGAGCACCTTTTTGGTCATCGCTCTGTGGAGCGCAGTGGCATTCGCCGCTGATATTGGAGCGGCGGACAACGTCTTTACCACCTATGGCTGGATCGCCATCGGCGCCGGACTGGGTATTGGATTGGCGGCCGCCGGGTGTGGCATCGGAATGGGCAACGGCGCCGGTTCGGCCCTCGGGGGAATCGCCCGAAATCCGGGTGCTGCGGGTAAGATCTTTACGCCCTTTATCATCGCCCTGGCGCTTATTGAGGCCCTGGCTATCTACGCCTTCGTCATCTCCATTCTTTTGGTGCTCTCCATCGAGCTACCCGGCGATTACTCCGAGGTCGTCACCCTTGTGGAAACGACGATGAATTGATCGATTCAACCCCGATCCATACCGACCCCGGCCCTCCTCAATGGAGCGCCGGGGTTTGGTATTTTGAGCCCCCTGCTCTATCAGCGCCGGTGCCATTGCACGATGACCATCGATTCCTGTCGATCGTCGACGATAGCCACCGGACGGGCACCGTAGCAAAAATGGGCTTTGAGTAGCGGTTCTTCGATACAACCGGCCTCCACCTGCTGGACAAACGCCGGGGAATCAAGAGCCGGTGCGAAGGCCGAACGTCGCTGTAGGGCGATGGCCGCCAAATATCCCTTCAGCCCCAATCGCTGAGCAACCAACGCGCCGAGCACCGGGCCTGCCAGGCGAAGCAGCCGATCCAGACTGTGGCGATCGTAGCGTCGTCGAAGTCGGGGATCGAAATAAAGTCCGGTTTTCAACGCCCAATCTCCCCTGGCATTAGGGGTCAAAACAGTGCGAAGTCGATCTGCACTCCATCTCTTTAGCCGAGGTGTGTTCTCTTGGATCGGATCGCATCGATGGGCGGCGCAAAAACCCACGATCTCCCCATCGGCACGGAGCCATCGGCGCTCACTATCGCCCCATTCACCATCGCCAGGCAAAAGATTGGCTTCACCCATCACCCAGTGTGAATGCAGATGGGCCTCGGCCAGGGACTGGAGCGCGTGGTCCTCGACGTGCGGTATTGCAAATTGTTCTTTCTTCGGCCACTGCACAGCCCCTCCTGGATTTGCACCGCCGTTGGTCGAATCCACCGATCATCTCCGTTGGCTTTTCAGTGGCTCAATATTTTACGCGTCCATTCCATAGATTTCGGTTCCCAACGAACCATTCATCCAAATGATCGCCCTTCTAAGTATGACCGGATCTCTTGCACCCCTGCAATCGGTGTGTTTTAATGCCCGCCAATGCCTGTCGATGGCGATCTAAAGACGTCAGAGTCCATGAGGGCTATAGGACGGATCCGGTTCCCACTCAGTAAGTTGGAACGCAGTCATCGGCACCCTTTCGTGTCCTATCTGGAGCAGACTTCGGAATGATTGTCCAGTGTCCAAGCTGTTCAAAACGATACCGCGTCAATGACGCAAATATACCGCCATCTGGGGGTAAAATTCGATGCCCGGAGTGCTCCCACGCATTCGTTGTGTATCCGGAGTCGGCCTCCGATCCCTCCAGTCATCTCGAACCTGGTGAGAAGACATCGGTCGCGCAGCGACCGAATATGAAAGAGCTTCTGGAGGGAATGCAACAATCGGAAGGTGGGGGTGATGCAGCAGGCGCAGAGGAAGAAGAGGTCGCCAAAACAGAGGTGATGTCGGGTTCGGAGCTGCCTGATTTCAATAATTTATTTGGCGGCAATCCTCCACCACAGGATGAGACGGTGGAGATGAGCAATCCCCTCGATGATCTTAAAAAGCTCAACGATATCAAAAAATCGATGGCCGGGGGCGGATCAGCGGGCGAATCGTCGGAATCACCGGAGGACAATCTAAAGACCGAGCAACTCTCCAACGAGGTGGTTCAAGAAAGCCTGGGCTATGTTCGCGGTCAGGCCGAGTCCAGTGAGCCGGTCGCCGACGATCATTCGGCCACCGAGATTGCTCCACCATCAATGCTCGATGATATTCCTGCGCCACAACAGGACCAGCCACAGCAGAATCAGCCACAGCAGAATCAGCCACAACAACAGCGGCGAGCGTCGGTACCCGATAATCCCACTCCCCCTCCAGGTCAGCAACGAGCGTCGGTGCCCGACAACCCCACGCCTCTTCCCGAGTCATCGCGGTTTGGTACCAATCCTCCGGGCGGAGATCTGTCAAAGAGCCCGGGTGGACCTCCCGCCAATCAGGGTTCGGCCGTCGGTCCCGATAGTTTTGGCTCCACACCGGCCCCGCAAACGTCTTCGCCCT
>SKPJ01000234.1 GCA_007119595.1 Myxococcales bacterium | reverse complement strand
AGATCGATCTGCCCACCTTTCCCCTCTTTGCGCTCTTCGATCCGGCGCTGGGGATGACGACGGTGCTCCCGGAGATGGATTTTGCCAATCCGGCGACCGTCAATCCCCGCAATTTGGTGGAGCCCGTGGAACAGTTCGGCATCACCAATATGTTCGGCTCCCCGGCGGTGATGGACGCACTCGGTCGCTTCGGCGAGCAACACGATGTGGAGATGCCGAGTCTCAATCGCGTCATCTCCGCCGGAGCGCCGGTTCCCTCGACGACATTGCGGCGAGTGGAGTCGCTATTGGATGGTGACGCCCAGATCCACACCCCCTACGGAGCCACTGAATCGCTGCCGGTGGCGTCCATCGGAAGCCGGGAGATATTGAGCGATACAGCGGCCGAAACCGATCGAGGCAAAGGCGTCTGTGTCGGTCCGCCCGTCGACGGCGTCGACGTGGAGGTCATCGAGATCATCGACGAGCCCATTGAGGAGTGGTCCGATGACCTCACGGTTGTCGACGGGGAGGTCGGCGAGTTCGTCGTCAAAGGTCCTCAGGTCACCCGGCGGTATTTCAATCGCCAGGAGGCCACGAAGAAAGCCAAGATTGCCGACGGCGATTCCGTGCGCCACCGAATGGGCGATATCGGATATGTCGACGATCAGGGCCGAATGTGGTTTTGTGGCCGCAAATCCCACCGGGTGGTGATAGATGACGAGACCACGATGTTCACCGTCTGCTGTGAGGCGGTCTTCAACACCCACCCGGCGGTCCACCGCACCGCCCTGGTGGGACCGCAGAAGGCAGGGAAGGTGATCCCGGTGCTGTGTGTCGAGCTGGAAGAGGAACACCGCGGTGCAGCACGACAATCGATTCTCGAGGAATTGGCGGAGATCGGCGGTCAATTCGAGCATACCAGAGATATCGACACCTTTTTGTTTCACCAGCAATTTCCCGTCGATATTCGGCACAACTCCAAGATCTTTCGCGAGGAATTGAGGACATGGGCGAAGACTCGACTAACCTGAAGGCTTTGGTCACAGGCGGTGGTGGTTTTTTGGGCAAGGCCATCGTGGAACAGCTCTTGGAGCGCCAATGGGAGGTGCGCTCATTGTCCCGCGGTGATTATCCAGATCTGCGAGCGATGGGGGTAGAAACACTGCGTGGCGATATCGCCGATGCCCGGATCGTCTCCGAGGCCGTCAAGGGCTGTGATATCGTATTTCACGTCGCCGCAAAGGCCGGCGTATGGGGCAAATACGAAGACTATTATCGGCCCAACGTGATGGGCACTGAAAATATCCTCGATGCCTGTCGGATCCACAACGTAGAGCGCCTGGTCTATACCAGCTCGCCCAGCGTGGTCTACGGAGACGAGCCCCTGCGCGGCGTCGACGAATCGGTGGACTACCCCGACACCTATTTGACGGCCTATCCGGAGACCAAGGCGATTGCCGAAAAAAAGGTGGTAAAGGCCAATTGCAAGGTGCTCAAGACGGTGTCCCTGAGGCCTCATTTGATATGGGGACCCGGCGATAACCACCTGGTGCCGCGCATCGTCGATCGAGCCCGGCGCGGAAAATTAAGAAAAGTGGGCGATGGAAAGGCGGTCGTCGACTCCGTGTATATCGACGATGCAGCTCGAGCTCATCTGCTCGCCGCCGATGCTCTCGAAGGCGACGCCGCCGCCGGCAAGGTCTATTTCATCACTCAGGGAGAGCCGATGGCCGTCGGTGAGCTCATCGACCGCATCATCGACAGCGCCGGGCTCGAGCCGGTCGACGCCACCGTCCCCGCGAAAATCGCCTACGGTATGGGCTGGCTATTGGAGACCGTGTATCGCCTATTGCGGAAAAAAGAGGAGCCCTTGATGACGCGATTCGTGGCCAAACAATTGTCGACGGACCACTACTTCGATATTTCGGCGGCTCGCCAGGACCTGGACTATCAACCAACGTGGACGATCGACGAAGGGATGAACGAACTCGGCGAGTGGATCCGCGCCGAATTGCTTTGAGCGTAGAGCGTGGCGAGGGAGTTTCATCCAAGGCGATGGACGGGGAATGAAAAATTGTGGCGCTCATGAAATCAACGGGTCCCACGCGCTGTTTGGTCGTCTGTCACACCTCAACTGATCGTAGGCCTTCCGTATTTGGAGAACCATGGTGAAGTCAATACAACGCCGCGCTCGCCCTTCAATGCTTCTCTTTGGGGTTCTGGTGATCGCCGCATACGCCTTCGGCTGCGGCGATGATGACGGTGGCAATGGTACTCCGGCGGCGGGCGAGGCTTCCTTCGAAATCAGTGGAGAGATCGAGGCCACCAAACAGGGGCAGGCCAGCTTCGTTCGCACCGACTCCACCCTGAATATCAGTTTCCACGACAATGAGACGTTCTCGCTATCCCTGTTGAGGACCGGCGATGACACCTCGATTCCGTCGGAGGGGGCATATACCATCGGCAGCGTTGGAGCAGCCGATTTCCACGTCGTATACACCGCCTATGTCGATGGCGACGTGACCATTTCTCAGGAGTATACCAACTGGGACGGCGAATCGGGGCATTTGGTGATCGTCGATGCCGACGAAGATAGCGCCACCGGGGTCTTTGATTTCCAGGCCTGGCGATACGACGAAAATTTCGAGCGGCTCGACGAAGCCCAGATCTCGGTAAGCAGTGGTGAGTTCACAGCCCATCTCAGCAAGTGAATCGGTTCACATTACAGGTGGCAGTTGCTGTTGCTTCGGCGGCATCCCGTGGCGTGTAGGCCGAGCCCGTGGAGGGTGGGTTGCACGAGGACTTCGTCGAGGGCGGCGTCGGTGAAGAGTTTTTCGAGCTGGTGTGGGGTCAGCCGGCCACGTCTTCCGCTGACGAGTCGCCACAGCACCATGGAGATGGCAAAGCGCGTCGTCGAGACAGGGGTGGTCAGCACGGAGTCTATCGGTGCACTCTGGACGGCTTCGATAAGGCCACCGTCGGCGTTGGGCTCCATGAGGACCAGCCGACCGCCGTGGCTCAATAATTTTTGAATCGTCGTCAGTGCACCGATGCGATCGGGAAGTAAATACAAAAAACTATGGCCCACGGCGAGGTCGAAGCTCTCCTCCTCAAAGGGCAGTTTATAGATATTGCAGCGCTGAAACTCGAGATTGTCCAGATGGCGAAACCGACGTTTGTGATGGCCCCTGGCGCGGTGAATCATCTGATCGGAGACGTCGATTCCCACGACCGAGGCATGGGGCAGTCGCTCGGCGAGGACGAAGGAGCTGATGCCGGGGCCGCAGCCCAGGTCGATGATGCGCCCGATGGAGTCTGGTCGGTCGATAAACGTCAGCGTTTTTTCGATCTGGTCGCACCAGACCTCTTGGCGGGTGATAAAATCGTAGCCCCGGGCCGTAAGGTTGAAAAAGCGTCGGTTCATCGGCGTCAAAAGTGGTTTTGGCAAATGATGGCGAGAGTTGCCAGAAGCCGAATTATAGTCCCAACAAGGGAAAGAGGTTGGCCGCCTCACCATCTTCGAGATGGGCTACCGAAAGAGCGTGGGCGATCAGGTTGTGGGGCTGCTGGCTTTGCTCGATGATCTGTTGTCGTTCCCGTTCCGTCAAAGATGCCCAGGTCACCAGGGTGTCGCGATTGATGGCGCTCGAGATATCGCGGAATTGACCGCCCACCGCCTCCATCAATTCCTGTTGTTCTTCCGGCGAGAGTTGTTGCAGATCAAAGGATTCATCGCTCATCATTTCTTTGGTCAGGGCCCGTTTGTTTTCGAATTCCTCACGGTTTTCGTCGTGCTCGTCGAGCAGGGCGTCGGCCACCGCCTGCTCCCAGGGCTCTTGACGGTTCCCGGCGGTAGTCTGACTAACCCAGGCCAGGATTGAAAATTGGGCGTGGCTTCGGCGAAACGATTCGTCACTGTGATTTGCGTAAGCCTCGCCCAGATCCTTGGCGGTGAAGGCGAACTCGGTTCCCGTTCGCATCAACCGCAGGCCGTTCATCAGGGATTCATCGGCGTCTTGGAGTTGTCTGGCGGACTCGAGGATCTCCTGAAATTCGCGCACCGCCTCGGAGTTTTCCCACTCCGCCATTTCGGCCTCGTAGTGGTCGACGTCGCGGGCCGTGATCGGCTCGTCGAGAAGTTCAATAAAAGTGTCCATGTGGTTTGCAGCGGCCTCTTGTTCTTGCAATCCGCCCTCGCCCCCCAGGCTACTCAGGTCACTGAAGTCACCGTCGCCATCCAGTAGTCCGCCGAGTCCCTCGCCGGCTCCATCGGCAGCCTGAACGGCGGTCTCGACGAGCTCTGCCACTTCTCCCCAACCGTCGGCACCGACCGCTCGAGGAGCTTGCCACAGCATGATCACAGCGCCGATGGTTCCCAGCAACATGACGACCATCACTGACAGACAGCCACAGCCCAGAAACCACCCCACACAACCGCAACCACTTTTCTCCGAAGACGAAGTCTCTGGAGCACCGGAGGGCCCTCCCGGTGGCGTGTTGGGCGACTGCGTATTGGGAGTGGGAGAAGCCGCTTCGTTCGGCTCGGGTTGGACGGTCATGGTCGATGCTAGCCCGTGTTGAAAATTCATTCTTGTCGCCTCGTGAAATACACCATTGAGCAGTCAATATTCGGTGGGGGAGCAAGCGAATGTATACCGGTTGTATTCTCTCCTCACACTGGTAGAAGAAGGTCGGCGTAAAATCAACGAGTCCCGTTATTTGTTCCCGTGATCTGTGGGAGATGAATTGATGAAGATTTTGGTATTGGGCGGAACCCAATTCGTCGGTCGGCACTTCGTGCAAACCGCATTGGAACAGGGCCACGAATGTACCCTGTTTCACCGCGGACAGACCAACCCCGGACTTTTTCCAGATGCCGAGGAGATTCATGGCGATCGCATGGTCGATATTGAGGAGTTGAGTGGGACATGGGACATCGCCGTCGATACCTGTGGTTATTTTCCGCGGGCGGTGCAGATTTCTGCCGAGCATCTGCGCGACCGGGTCGACCGATACCTCTTTGTCTCGACCGTTGCCGTGTACCGCGATTTTTCCAAACGGGGTCTCGACGAGTCGGCCTATGTAAAGACCCTCGAGGATCCAGACGTGGAAGAGGTCAATGATTCGACCTATGGGCCCTTGAAAACGGAGTGTGAAGGGGTGGTCAAGGGAGTGTTCGGGAAGGATTCTTTGATCGTGCGCCCCGGCATTATCGCCGGTCCCTACGATCCGACCGATCGCTTTACCTATTGGGTTCATCGTATCGGTGCTGGCGGAGAAGTCCTGGCGCCCAGTCGACCGTCGGAGTCCGTCCAACTGATCGACGCCCGGGATCTGGCGCAGTGGCTCGTCGCCAGCATCGAAAATAAAGAGTGTGGAACCTATAATGCCGCCGGGCCGGAGATGACATTTGAAGCGACACTCGAGGCCTGTCGGCGTGCCACTGGCTCCGATGCAACCATCACCTGGGTTCCCGGGTCCTTTCTTCGCGAGTTGGAGATGATCGACTCCCAGTCGCAGTTGCCCCTGTGGAATCCCGGTTCCGGCGGACGCACGGCGGGGTATTTCGCCGTCGACTCCAGCCGGGCTCAAGCCAAGGGGCTTCGCTACCGTCCGCTGCAAGAAACGGCGCGGGCGACATGGAACTGGATCGAGGAGCATCTCGAGGATCACGACTGGCAGGCGGGCCTCGATCTACTGGAGGAACAAGAAATATTGACGTTGTGGCACGAGGGAAAGGGATAATCCGTACATGCCGAGCAGAGGCGATGGTGGTAGTACGTTGGTCAGTTTTTGCCGGCCAGTTCGCTGGTCGTGTAGTAGATGCGTTGAATGCCCGAGCGGGCCCGTTCGTAGGCTCGGCAATTGTCGGGGGTTGGTTCCATGACGGCCAACAGATACAACGGGATGTCGTCGAGGCTGATCGATTCGCACAGGATGTGCTCCCGTTTTAGGTTCGGAAATGTCTCCGAAAGCACCGGGTCCGGGATCTCGCCCTTTGCCAGGGCATGTGCGTAGACCGCAAAGAGTGTCGCCGCCTCTTCGTCGCCTGCCGACCCGATGATCAGTCCATGTTCGTCGGCCAGCAAGATGAGGTCGATATCAAACTCCTCTTGCACGTACTCCAATTGGTAGATGATCGCCTGTTGGGTCTCTTCGCTGCGCCGTCTGCGCTGGTTTTTGGGGGACTCGTCCGTCATGGCGTCTCTCGTGGAGTGGACTTGTAAAAGTAAAACATCTTTATGCCATTGAACCATATTTATACGTGGTGGCCAAACTTTCTTGGCATAAAACAGCTCGGAAGTGAGGAATAATGGGAGTGGATTATATCCAATTGACCCCCTGGGATCTGGCGCTGGCGGCGGTGTTGTTGTTAATTCCCGCCGCCATCAGTATCGCGCTACGTCTGGGGTTGGAGAAGAATCTGGCCGTGGCGTCGGTGCGAACGGTGGTGCAATTGGCATTTTTGGGTTTGATCCTGGAATGGGTCTTTAGTGCTGATCGCTGGTTTTACGTGGTGCCCATGTTGGCGGTGATGCTCGTCTTTGCCGCACGGGCCGGGATTCAGCGCTCTTCGCGGAGATTTCCCGGGGCCTATGTGGCGGCCTTCGCCGCCCTGGCGCTGGCGACCTCGGTGACGACCTTCGGGATCACGGAAGTGGTGATCAACGTAGAGCAGTGGTACGAGCCGCAATACGTCATTCCATTGCTCGGTATGTTGCTCGGCAATGGGCTCACCGGCATCAGTTTGGGCCTCGACCGAATGCTGTCGGATATGACGACCCGGCGCCGTGCCATCGAAGCTCGACTCGCACTGGGAGCAACCCTGTGGCGGGCCTGCCTTCCATGGGTGCGTCAGGGGGTGAGAAACGGCATGATCCCGATCATCAACTCCATGATGATCGTCGGGTTGGTCTCCTTGCCGGGGATGATGACCGGTCAGATATTGGCCGGAGTCCCGCCGGCCGACGCCGTGGCCTATCAGATCTTGATCATGTTTATGATCGCCGCCGCCACCGCCCTGGGGGTGATCATTTTATGTCTCATCGCTTTTCGAGTGATCGCCGATCCGATGGAGCGGGTGCGCTGGGACGTGATCACTCGTCATGAGGCGTGATGGTGGTGAGGTACCAAAGACTGAAATGTTGCTGTTCGTCGATCCAAATGGAGCGGGTACGCCAATGAGCCACTTCGCTGAGGCGAGCGAAGTCTTGGACCTGAAATTTATAGGAGTGCTCGGTGACGATAAATTCGCCTTTCGTGAAATGGAATTGGTGCGTCGGAAATTGCACTTGCTGCGAACAGGTACTCACGAGACGCATTTCAATGCGACCAAGTTCTGGCTGATAGACGGCGCGATGTCGAAAGCAGTCCGGATCGAAATTGGCTCGGCACTCTCGATTGAGCCGGCGCAACAGATTGAGGTTGAAGGCCGCCGTGACGCCGTGACGATCGTTATAAGCAGCCTGCAGCACCGCCGGTTCTTTTTTCAAGTCGACGCCGATGACCAGAGCGCCGTCGGGACCGGCCATGGCCGACAGCCGAGTGAGAAAGCGACGGGCTGCCCGGGGCTTGAAATTGCCGATGGTGGAGCCCGGAAAATAAAAGACGCGTCGTCCCTCGATAGATTCGCAGGGAACGGTCCAGCAATCGGTATAATCCACACATAGTGGCAGGACCTGGAGTTGGGGAAATTCGCGACGTAGAGCGCGAGCGCTTTGTTGAAGCTGGGTCGCCGATATATCTACTGGGATATAGGTCGCCGGTTGTTGAAGATGGCGAAGCAAAATGCGCGTCTTGCGGCCATCACCTGTGCCGAGTTCGGTGACGATGGTCTGGGCACCGAGTCGCTCTGCAATCTCCGGGGCGTGGGCGCGGGTCAGAGCGAGTTCGGTACGCGTGGGATAGTATTCTTCGAGCTCGCAGATTCGACTAAAGAGCAGTGCTCCCCGGCTGTCGTATAAATATTTTGATGGAATCGTCGGGGGAGTTTCTTGGAGCCCGGAAATAACATCTGTGTAGAGTGTCTCCTGAGGAGCGGCCGTGGACTCTAAGACAGGGGGCATGATCGTTCTCTTGGTGGACGAAAATGGAAAGGACGAAACAACGTTCTATCTCGAGGGCATCCGGAAACGCCGACTTTCGCAGATGGCGGCCAATTTCGCGCATTTCGTATTCTCTCACCGCTCGACGTATCCTCCGGATATGCCTCGGGATTCGAGAATACGAACTTCATCGAAATTTTCTCGCCTCTGCTCGAACCCGGAGTTTCCGGATGCCCTCTATCTCGCGAGGCGAAATCCGGTGAACTGCCAGCGCGAACGGGGTGCAAAGAAGTTGCGGTAGCTTCGGCGCAGCAGTGCACGCGGGGTCACACAGCAGCCACCGCGGAGGACGAATTGATTGCACATAAATTTGCCGTTGTATTCGCTCATCGATCCCGCAAAGCGACGAAAGCCGGGATAGGGAGCGTAAGCGCTGGAGGTCCACTCCCAGACGTCGCCGAAGTAGCGATGGGAATCGCGGCGTGACGGGTCGCCTGCTGTGCACGGCCGAGGATGAAATCGACGCGATTCCAGAAAATTTCCCTTCACCTCGTCGATTCGGGAGGCCACCTCCCATTCGGTCTCCGTGGGAAGCCGGGCGCCGGCCCACCGGGCGTAGGCGTCGGCCTCGAAGTAATTGACATGACAAATTGGCTCTGCCGGGTCGACGGGGCGCACGGCGTCGAGGGTCTTGGTCACCCATTGGTCGTTTTGCCGTCGCCAGTACAGGGGAGCGGTGGGCGCTGTCTCTTCAATCCACTGCCAACCGTCGGAGAGCCACCACTGAGGATCTCTGTATCCCCCGTGGTCGATAAATTCTGCATATTCGCCACAACTGACCGGCCGGGAGGCGATCTGAAAATCCCGGAGTTGCACCTGGTGGCGGGGGCGCTCATTGTCGAATGCAAAGCCAAGTGAGTCATGGCCGATCTCGTAGGTGGATCCGGCGATGTCGAGCCATTGCATGGGCGATGGACTGTGATCGAGGGGCGGTGGGTCTTCGGTGGAGTCGCTTTTTCGATACGCCGGCATCATCGGGTGTGTCGCCAAGACGTGCTTTATGTCGGTGAGGATCAACTCCTGATGCTGTCGCTCATGATGAAGGCCGATTTCGACCAGTGGCGTCCACTCTTCGGATCGATCACCCATATCGAAGAGTCGTTGGATGGCCTCGTCGACGTGGCTTCGATAGCGGTTGATAGTGTCCACTGTGGGGCGACTCAAGACGCCTCGGCGGTGGCGGGGAAACGGTGTTCCCGCCGTGTGGTAGTAGGAGTTGAAAAGAGCGTTGAAGCCCTGTCGAAAAGGCTCGTAATCTTTCAGAAAAGGACGAAGGACAAAGGTTTCGAAAAACCAGGTAGTGTGTGCCAGATGCCACTTGGTGGGGCTTACGTCGGGCATGGTCTGAACCACCTGATCTTCGGTGCAAAGCGGTGCTGCCAATTGCTCGCTCTGTGCCCGCGTGGGAGCGAAATTCTCGCGAAGACCCGGCAGTGATGGAGACACTACTGCAGCGTCAGTATCGGACGTGATCATCTCGTATTCCCCGTAACGTGACTGGTCGATAAGGAGCGGTGTCACGCAAGGATATACGCAACAAGGAGTGCGGCAAGGACTCACAAAAAAAGCCGACCCGTCAAAAACGGGTCGGCTCCATTTTGCTCAGGGGGCGAAATCACCCCTGATGGTTTGACGAGTCTCGATCAGGCGAGGAAGCTGGCTTCGTCGTCGTCGCCGTCGTCGCCGCAGGCGATGGTGGATTTGTCGTCGTCACCGTCATCGTCGCAGGCGATGGTGGATTTGTCGTCGTCGCCGTCGTCGCCGCAGGCGATGGTGGATTTGTCGTCGTCACCGTCATCGTCGCAGGCGATGGTGGCCTCATCGTCGTCGCCGTCATCGTCGT
>SKPJ01000482.1 GCA_007119595.1 Myxococcales bacterium | reverse complement strand
GCTTTGCTTTTGCTCATCCTCTTCATTCCGATCTCGCCTTGTCGTCCATTAACTACTGATAAACGCATCGTTGATCGCCGGATCGCTGTCATCAGTCCGGGCTCCACCGATAAGTCGTCGCCCTTGCCGACACATTCAGTCCCCCATCGGGGGTCATTCCCGAACTCTGGCGACGAATATTGAGGTCCTCAATATTGATGATTCGGGTCATCCGACCGACGAAAAAGAAGAAATTCGCCACCTCGTCAAATGATCCCGTCAGCTCCATCGAGACTGGAATCTCGATAAAATCAGTCTGTGCCACTTCGTTGTTGCGTCGAAAGGTCTCAATCGTCAGACCGGCTGTCTTGGCCTGATTGTAGACTCGTTGCAGCAAATCTGGAATCTCGGCCGACTCCGGTAGCTTTTCGCGCGCTACCTGCAATTGCTGATTGAGTTCCTGAAGCTGGGCCTCCAATTCGGCCTGGCTTTCGCGCACCGCGCGCAGCCGATCCTCTTCTCGATCCAGCGACGAGGCCTCCTGTTGCAACTGGGCAATCTCATCACTGGTCGGCTGATACAGCATCAGAAAATAGGCGGTCACAATGCCCGCCATCACCAGAAACAATACCAATACCTTCTGGGTCAGCGGGACCGAGTTGAAGCGATCGATGAGTTCATTCATTGCTTGATTCCTTGCGCCGCTTCCGAATTACGATTCATCATCGGAGTCTGGATCACCAAATCCGGTATAACTTAGGTCGCCATAAAGTCGAAACGAGACCAAATCGTGCGCGCCGCCTTGACGATCGATATAATCGAGCTCGACGTCGTTGAAGTATACGGCGGTGGTCATGCGCTGCAAAAATTCTGCGACGTCATCGGCGTTTCCAGCGTATCCATTGAGCGAAAAACCGTCGCCCGTCTCGCTGAAGTCCTCGATCCACAGCCGTCGTGTATCCCACTCCACATTCCAATCTCTGCGCAGTTGGGCCACCCGATCTTCCTCGTCGCGGGGAGGACTTAGCATGGCCTGCAATTCGTCCATCATCTGCACCGGGCCGACCCGACGGGCCTCCAGATCATTGAGTACTCCCAACTGGGCCGCCAGCATCTCCGCCTCCCGCTCCAGGCCCTCGATCCCGGCTGTCTCCTCTTCCAGAGAGTCGATGACCGCCTGGGACTCCGCGACGCGATCTTGCCACTGCGTCAACTGATCGTTGTAGTAAAGATGAATAACGGCCAGGATCGCCATCAGGATGGCAATGACGCCTCCGAACAAGATCAATTGCATCCGCCCCTGCGAACGCCGTCGGGCCTTACGTACTGGTAATAAATTGACGCGAATCATCGTTCGTTCGTCCTCCGCAAGGCCAATCCCACACTGATCCCCGCAATGGGCGACCAATTCTGGATACGTTCCGGGGGAAACTGGCGTTCGTCGTAGTCAATATTGCGAAATGGGTTGGCGACTTCCGTATCCACCCCGCTGATCCGCTCAATGGTCCGAACCAGCGATGGAATCGCCGCCGTGCCTCCGGAGACGACGATCTTGTCGATCTCCTCTTCCGCCGCCGTGGCGGCATAAAAGTCCAGTGAGCGCTGAATCTCCTGCGCCATATCCTCGGCTTTGTCCTGGATAATGCTCTCCACCTCTTGGGGGAGCACTTCGTCGGAAGACATCCCCGGGCCCCCGCCCATCTTGTACAATTCTGCTTCCTGATAGGTGATATTGAGCTGACGCTGGATCTCCTCGGTGATATCACTTCCTCCCAGAGAGAGATCGCGGGTAAACATCGTCACTCCATCGGTCACCACATTCATCGTCACCACTGCATTTCCCACATCGAGCAACACCACCGTTTCGTCGCGATGGTATCCGTAGTTGATCTCGTACATATTCTGCAATGCAAAAGCGTCGACGTCGACCACTAGAGGCTCCAGCCCCACATCGTGGCAAACCGTGACGTAATCGTTGATCATCTCCTTTTTGGCCGCCACCAACGCCACATCCATCTGCCCCTGCTCGGTCTTCGGAGCCACCACTTCAAAGCCAATGAATACATCCTGGATATCAAAGGGAATATGTTGTTCGGCTTCCCATTGAATCGACTCCTCCAGCTCCTCCTGAGTCATCAGGGGCAATCGAATCTTTTTAACGATCACCGTATTGCCGGAAACGCTCAGCGCCGTGTATTTGGAGCGACCCACATTATTGCGCTCCAAGATCTGGTTGATCGCATCGACGACGGCCGTGGAATTCATCAACGCTCCATCGACGATCGTCTCCGGCGGCAATTTGGCGTGGTCGAATGCCTCCAGTCGAAGTCCTCCTTTGGTGCTCTTCAGGACGGTCATTTTCACACCGCTCGACCCAATATCGAGGCCGATACAGTTCCGTCCTTTAGTCATCACCATCGCCATGTGACTTCTCCTTACTTATTGCTGTACTCGAAAAATCGTTGCCCTATGTTGGCACGGCTTCGAAAAGGGTGTCAAGATTTCACCGGGTCGCCAACTCAATCGACCTTCGGAAAAAGGGCTGTTGATCGACAACGTCGGTTGCCACTTTTCGGCGTCATTACCTGTTAACAATTGTACCCCTTATGATGGTCGGCGAAAGTTTTTTCTGAAGAAAGTTTGGATCCTTTTCCAACAGCACGATACTGCACCATCCTCGCTGTTTTTACGCCATTTTACAATGAGACCTTTTCGAGAGTCCCACAGGACTTGCCATCGCCCCCGGACAACCAGCGATCGGGCCACTTTAGCTCCTGATTTTGTTCGCAAAACAAAGGTTTGTCCGCAATTTCTTCGCCAATCCCGTCGCCCCTTGCACTCACCGGCGATTTCAATAGACTCCCCCCTTACGATGCCGGATGATTCCGGTGGCGGCGCGCGGAGCTTTTCACCGCCGGGCTCGATTTGGCGCTGGACCGTGTCTAGCTTTCGCTGTACCCCAAGGTCATTCGATACCGTATATTTGCCTTTTTACTGTCGCGCCGGCCGCATCGGTCGCGACGTTCTCTCTCCGTGGAGAGTGCCATGAGTCCCGAACAACTCGAGGAATTTCGGCAGCTACTTAGCGATGAAAAAAAACGGCTGCTCCAAAAAGCAGCCCATACCATCGAAAATGAGATCGAACTCTCCAAAGACGATATGGCCGACGATGCCGACCTGGCCAGCGCTCTCACCGATCAAAACCTGAGTCTGCGCCTTCGCGGAAGAGAGCGATCGCTGATGGAGAAGATCGATCTCGCCCTGGAGCGCATCGACGATGGCGAATTCGGGGAGTGCGTGGTCTGTGGGGAAGATATCTCGGTCAAACGCCTACGCGCCCGCCCGGTGACCACCATGTGTATCGCCTGCAAAGAGGAACAAGAACGCCGGGAGCGACTGTACTCCAATTAGCAGGTACACCACGAAGCGTTGAATTTGTGCCACACCACGCGACGTCGCACCGAGTTTTCGAGCGCCACCATTTCCAACATCTGCGAATTTCCATGAGCCAAGAATCGCTTTTTCTTTACGACGCCCGCACCGCGGAGCAAGTCGCACCCATCGAACAATCGGGTCTCGACGTCTATTTTCCACCCCAGGTTGCCGGCTGGACCGACGTGCTGGACTGTCGTGAGGAGCCGTACACCGAGCGATCGATCGCGGAAAATTGCACCTTCGCACAGCGCGTCCATAAAAAGTATATCCTGGTCCACGAATCGCAGATCGCTCAGGAGACACCACCTCTGGAGACGTGATCTTTTCCTTTCCAAGGACAACTCCGTATACTGGGACTCCCGCACGCTGCTGGATTGAATATTCGTTCCCTCGTTGACGAGGAGTCTCATGAAAGTCCAATGGAGTGATCACACGCTCGCGGTCACCGGAGACTGGACCGGCCGATGGCTTTTTCTAGCCCCTGAGTATGAGTTATGGGTCGACGACGAATCCGTGGACTGCCTCGGCGGGCCGCGAACCCGACCACTACTGGAAGCTCTATATGAGGACGAAGACGGGGAGATCCACCATATTGAGGCCGAATTGGTATCCATCCTCGGATACAAGCCCAGATGCGAGATCAGTGTCGATGGCAAGCTGATCGGCTCCGATCACGTTCGGGTGAAAAATTTTCTCAACCCCTTTTTGATGCTCTCCATTCTCATCTCTACCGCCGTGATGCTCTACGTCGGCCCCGATGTATTGCGCCAAATCCTACCCCTATAACCCCCTCACATCACAATACGATCAGATTGTCGCGGTGCACCGCCTCGTCGAGTAGCTTATAACCCAATACGGCTTCGATCGCCGAGCTATGCTCACCGGCAATTTGTGCCAGGTCGGCGGCTGCATAGACACTCAATCCCCGTGCGAAAATATTTCCCTCTTCGTCGGTGATGGTCACCACCTCCCCCTCCTCGAAGTCACCTCTGACATCGATGATCCCCGATGGCAAAAGACTTGCTCCGCGCTCTCTAATCGCAGCGCATGCCCCGGCGTCACATACGATGGTCCCCTCCGCCCTGGCACCACTTCCGAGCCACACCTTGCGACCGGTGACGATCCGCTCTTCTCCTGGCTCGAAAACCGTTCCCACCCGTTTTCCCTCGGCGATATCAGTTAGAATACCGGGTTGTTTGCCCCGGGCGATCACGGTCTGTGCCCCGGAGCGAGCCGCAATACGCGCTGCACTTACCTTTGAAATCATGCCCCCCTTTCCTACCCCGTTTTGGGAGGGGCCAGCCCACTCGTCGATCCGAGGATCATCGACGTCGATCTTGTGGACCGTTTCACCCAGACGCCGTTGTCCATCCTCTGTGATATGCGCTCTTTGCAGTCCGTTGACGTCGGACAAGAGGATCAAGGTCTGGGCCCCGACCAGCCCCGCCGTCATCGCCGCCAATTCATCATTGTCGCCAAAGCGAAGTTCTTCGGTGGCTACGGTATCATTTTCATTGATCACCGGAACGGCACCCAATTGAACCAACTGTTGTAGCGTCCGTCGGGCGTTGAGATAGCGGCCGCGATCGGAGAGGTCGTCACGAGAAAACAGGATCTGAGCCACGCGATGCCCGTAGTGGGAAAACTCCGTTTCATACATCTGCATCAGCCGGGACTGGCCCATCGCAGCCAATGCCTGCAAGCGGGGAATATCGCGGCTCTCTTCGACGGCCTCATCGACCCCCTGTCGTCCCATCGCCACCGCCCCCGAAGAAACGACAGTAACCAGCCAGCCACGGCGAATGAGATCGTCGAGCCCTGCGATCAACCCAACAAAGGCCAATCGATCGACGTGGACGCCGTCTTTGAAGAAGACTGCACTTCCGATTTTGACTACGGCGTGGCGGGTCTGTTGGAGGCGTTTTCTGGGATCCATGATACTCCTATTGGTCGATCGATTGCGTTGTTTGTACATCCTCCGCCAATCCCTCATCGATCCACTCTTGCAGTCGATCCACGGCGTCCTGGCGATGCTGGCCGCGCCGGGGGTGAACTACACGTTGAACTTCTCGCCGCGACAATTGCCTGGGCCCCGGTCCGTGGCATTCCCGCAACCGAATCTCCAATTGGGCCCCCACTGCCAGCCGATATGTGGCCTCCAATTGACGACAAGCTCGTTCCTCACCTTCGTTTCTCATTTCACCATCGGTGCTGATAACAGCGCGAACTCTCGAAGCCCGAGCATCGAGCAGAGGTTTCCATGAGGAGCGTTCTCTTTGTCCACCGACGGGTCCACAGAGTCTACGCTCACCACCGGGAATCCAATGCTGGCCTCCATCATCGTGGTCATCGCCGGCGCGCTGCCAATTCGGGGATACCCATGTCATCAGCTCCGCAAAACGCCCCCCGTACTCTCGCCTCCAATGGTTACGAGCACTGGCATCGGCCGCGTGCCGCACTGCGATGTCGGGACCGAGCCACTCCCAAAAGCCTCGATCGTCTGCGTACACGCGCATCAGACGCTCTCCAGCCAATCCCGCCGCACTTTCAAACTCAGCTCCGGCATCGATCTCCCACCGACCATCGCGATCGCGCTGCCACGTTCCGTTCTCCCGCCATTGGCGACTCCAATTTCGGTGATCAACATCGACCTGGAGTTCGAATTCCACCGTAAACGATTCATTAAGACTCCATCCTATATCACAGGGTGCGTCACCGCGCCGCAATCGCCAATCGGCCACCGAACGCGCCGTCTGACTCACCTGCAGGGCCTTCAGGGTGCCCACCTTGCCGGGCCGATCCGGATCTTCGCGCAACCACTGCTCCGCTGTATCCAGCACTTGATCCTCACATCCCGAGCAACCGCTGCTGGAGAATAATGCAACGGCGATCACGAGCACTGTACTGCGTACTGTAGTCGCTTTATCGAACATCGAAGGTCAACCAAAGGAGGACGAATTCATCGGTGAAACCAGGGCGGCCATCAGGCTACCCCTCTGAGCATTGCATATCTACCGCCGGACCCACAAAACGCCGACGGGCCGGCCTCCAAAAACAAATGGAGGCCGGCCCGTCGCTTTTTTTCACCGTCGCTCTCAGCTACAGCCACTGGTAGAGCCACAATTGGTGCATTTATAACACGATCCGGAGCGGATCATGATATTGCCGCAATCCGAGCACGGTGGTGCATCGGCCTGGAGTGTGAAGACGCTCCCCTTTTTGCCGCGGGTGGCATCAAATAACACCTGCCCGTCGCGCGCTTTATCGAATCCATTGCCGATCTTCTCGCCACCGTTTTGACCTTCCTCGGTGGCCGGATCACCCTGAGATCTAGATCTCTGTTCGGCCTCGTCTTCGATGGCCGAGTCTCTCTGGGCAGCGGACCCGATCCCGGGTCGCCATGCCTCCTCTTGATTTTCCGAGAGATATAGATTTCGCTCTTCTTCGGCGAGGAATTTGTCGGCCAGCCATCGAAAGATGTAATCGACGACCGATTTGGCAAAGCGAATGCGCCTATTATTGGTGATGCCGCTGGGCTCAAATCGGGTGTGACTGAATTTATCGACCATCACCTTCAGCGGTACACCGTATTGCAGTCCCAGTGAAATGGAGGTGGCAAAGGAGTCCATCAATCCGCTGACCACGGATCCCTCCTTGCTCATGACGATGAAGATTTCACCGGGACGCCCATCCTCATACATACCGACCGTAATATAGCCCTCGTGGCCGGCGATGGAGAATTTATGGGTGATCGACGGTCGCTCATCGGGTAACCGGCGACGACGCTTGGCGTCGCCCCAATTGGCCATCGGCGACGTCTCCTTCGACTCCTGTTTCGACTGTTCGCTTTGCGTCGAAAGCGGCTGGGTGCGCTTGCATCCGTCGCGATAGATTGCGATCGCCTTGAGCCCCAATTTCCATGCTCTGAGGTAGATATCAGCGATCTCCTCGCGGGTCGCCTCCTTGGGCATATTCACCGTCTTTGAGATCGCCCCCGACAAAAAGGGCTGAGCGGCAGCCATCATCCGCACATGCCCCATGGGGGCGATGGAGCGAGTTCCGTTGGCAGGTTCGAAAGCACAATCGAACACCGGAAGATGCTCCTCCTTAATATGGGGAGCCCCCTCGATGGTGTCGGACTCCATCAGATACTCCAGCATATCCTGTCGCTGTTCGGCGTCATACCCCAGCCGGTGGAGTGCCTCGGAGACCGTTTGATTGACGATCTTAAAATACCCGCCGCCGACGAGCTTTTTGTATTTGATGAGCGCGATATCGGGCTCGATTCCCGTGGTGTCGCAATCCATCATAAAGCCGATGGTCCCCGTCGGTGCGAGCACGGTGACCTGGCTATTTCGATACCCGTGTTTTTCGCCCAATTCCAGCGCTTCACTCCAGGCGGTGTGAGCTTCTTGATACACATCGAGCTGTCGAATTTCATCCCACTCATCGGCGATCTTTTCGACGTGCTCACCGTGCTGCTCGATGACCTTGAGCATCGGCTGTTCATTGACCGGAAAGCCACTAAAGGGTCCCGTCGACTCCGCGATAACCGCCGACTGGCGATAGGCTTCGCCGCATAATAAAGCGGTGATCGCGCCGGCAAAGGCACGGCCCTCATCGGAGTCGTAGGGAAGCCCACGAGCCATCAACAACGCTCCCAGATTGGCATAGCCCAATCCCAGCGGACGAAAGGCATGAGAGTTGCGCTCGATCTCCGGCGTTGGATAACCGGCGTTGTCGACCAAGATCTCCTGGGCGGTGATCGTCAACTGCACCGCCTTTTTGAAGCTGTCGACATCGAAATCGCCCTCTTCATCGCGATAGGTCAACAGGTTGAGGCTCGCCAAATTGCACGCCGAATCATCCAAAAACATATACTCCGAACAGGGATTCGATCCGTAGATCTTGTCCGTATTCGAACAGGTATGCCATTGGTTGATCGTCGAATCGTATTGCATGCCCGGATCACCGCACAACCAGGCGGCATCGGCGATTTCGTCCATCAACTCCCGAGCCTGATAGGTGTCGATCTCTCGACCATCGACCACGGCCTGCGTGGTCCACTCCGCGTCGGCCTCCACAGCCTCCATAAACTCGTCGGTGACGCGCACCGAATGGTTGGCATTTTGAAAAAAGACCGATTCATAGGCTCCACCGGGCACATTGAACCCGCCGTCATACCCGGCGTCGATCAGAGCCCAGGCTTTTTTCTCCTCTTCAGCCTTGCAGTTGATGAAGTCCATGATATCGGGGTGATCGGCGTCCAAAATCACCATCTTGGCCGCCCGGCGGGTCTTGCCTCCCGATTTGATGACCCCTGCAAAGGCGTCATAGCCCTTCATAAAGCTCACCGGACCGCTGGCGGTGCCGCCACCCTGCAATTTCTCCTGGCTGGAGCGAATGGTGGACAGATTCGAGCCCGTCCCGCTGCCCCATTTAAAGAGCATACCCTCCGTTTTGGCGAGTCCCAAAATCGACTCCATCTCATCATCTACGGAGTTGATAAAACAGGCCGATGCCTGGGGATCGTCCTCGACCCCCACATTGAACCACACCGGACTGTTGAACGCCATCTTCTGGTGCAAGACCAGATAGGTCAGCTCGTCGCGATAGACTTCGGCATCCTCGGGCGTGGCAAAATAACCCTGTTCGATGCCCCAATCGGTAATGGTGTCGACGACGCGACGGATCAATTGTTTGACGCTCGTCTCCCGCTCTGGGGTCCCCAGCTTTCCTCGAAAATACTTTGATACCACCACATTGGTCGCCATCTGCGACCAATCGGCGGGCACCTCCACATCCTTTTGCTCAAAGACCACTTCACCGGTTTCTTTCCCGATGCTGGCAGTCCGTTGTTCCCACTCCACCTCCTCAAATGGATCGATACCGTCCCTGGTAAAATGGCGATCAAACTGCAGTCCCTTCTCCGACGGCTCAAAGTTTCGCAGCGTTGTTTTCTTCATGGTTTCCTGGCTGCTGCCCTTCGGCAGAGAAGTTTCGATCGACGTCGTCATCCTTGGCTCTCCAATCACTTAAGTTATGGGTTGTATTTGCGATCATTTCTTCCATTCCAGCGCGCAGAGGGGTCCGTTCATCGCGGCCACCTGCGGCGTTTTGCCCACCTCCCCCGACGTGGTTTCTGGATTGAGTGCCCAGCATATCGTGGACGACTAAACTGTCAACTTTGTTCCCCCATCATCTAGGGGAAGATTATCGCTTGACCCACAACATCTTGTGGTGCGCTGCAAAAACGACAATCCACAGACTACAAAAATTCCAGGCCCTTAGCGTTCACCTCTAAAGCTATTTCTAGCCACCGATAGGTCCAGAAAAACTCAAAAATTACTTCCTATTGCCCGGCGATATCCTCCGCGCTGTAAGGGAGTGAAAAAATCGGGCACGGGTGTGATCCATCTCCGTCGGTCGAAGGGCCGGAACAGCAGGGCAAAGTCTGGCAAGGCGGGAGGTCGCAGCTGTGGCAACGCCACCGCAAGACCGAGGCAACACAGCCAGCTTTGTCCT
>SKPJ01000022.1 GCA_007119595.1 Myxococcales bacterium | reverse complement strand
CGTAAGGGACTGCAATCACCGGACGTATTCAGCCCTGACGGGATCTGTACGTCCCCCGACGAAGTGGCCACCCAGACATACGACACAGTGATTTTGTGCATCTCTTCGGCCGGACTCCGCGGCTCTTGGTTCGAGGATTTTGCAGACGCCATCGGCGACACTCCCCTGGTCTCGCTGATTCCGGGAATCGACAATCGAGACTATTTTCTAAAATATGTCGATGAAGCCCAATTGGCACAGGGACTCATCACCGCCGTCAGCTATCCCGCACCGCTGCCGGGCGAAGAGGCTTCCGAGCCGGGCACAGCCTACTGGTTGCCCCCGCTTACCCCGGCCTTTTTTCAGGGTCCCAAAGATCTTCTTCAGCCACTGCTACAGGCCCTCAACGGTGGAGGAATGCGGGCTCGTATGATGCGCAAACTCGCCGAGCGCTCGGCGATGGGTACCGCAGTTTTGATTCCCGCTGTCGCCGTTCTCGAAACCGTCGATTGGTCGCTCGCCGAGCTGCGCCGCTCCAGAGAGCATCGAAAACTGGTGGACGAAGCAGCCGACGAGGCACTCTCGGTGGTCGAGAATCATTTCAACACCCGGCGTCCCTTTCCCTTGCGCATGTTGGGCCCCATCAGTTGGCGAGGTATTTTCACCGCCGCCCCCGTCCCTCCTCCTTTCGACCTCGAGACCTATCTGCAGGTCCACTTCACCAAAACGGGCGATCAAACGCGGATGTACATCGACGAATGCATCGAACGTCGACAACACTTGGATGCTCCATCACCGGTCCTTCAGCGACTGCGAGAGGAACTCGGCGATACCCCTGAGTACCCGAGCTGAGATGACATCAACCCCCGAGATTCCGACCGCTCGCAACGCCGAGTTCGGCGTCGAGCATTGGAGATCGCAATCTGCTCCACCGATGGCGCTCTCCAGTGTCTTCCATGGGATCACCTCCATGTCCTGCAATCATCGGAATCAGAACTCTGGCCCCATCATCTCGGCGGTGCCACATTTTATTAATTGAAATTCCCCAGCGCAGTAGGCTACATTTGGTGACTCAAGTACTACATACAAATATTGTGCTGCGTTTCGCGTCTTAGGAGTCGGGTATGGGCCGCCTTGGAAGATCTGTTGGTGTCTTGGTCTTGAGTGTATTCGCCTTGTGCGCGCTGGCTTTGCCGGCACACGCTGAAAGTCTTCACGGGTTTGCCATCGACTCCGTCACCGGGGAGCCCATCGAGGGGCTGGAGATCGCCCTGGACACCGAACCGGAACGCCGAACGCGCACCAGTTTTATCGGCCTCTTCGAATTCGATAATCTGCCGAGTGGGTCCTATGAAGTAACGTTGTCCGGTATGGCCTACGAGCCACTGCAGCGGTCCATCGAAATTACCGGTGATGCGACACGGGAGCGGTTTGAATTGACTCCCCTGTTGAGCGCCGACGAGATCGAACGCAGTTTTCGGGTTGCTGTCCACACGTCGTGCACGGTCAGCAACTGGCAGCTTCAGGATGCCCAGGTGCGCGCAGAGCGTCTCTCAGGCGAGGGAGGAAGCGTCGAAGAGAGCTTTGACGTACTCACCGACGAGCACGGCAACGCCTATTTTCCCTGGATGCAGCCCGGCGTCTATCGAATCACGGCCGAAAAAGACGGCTGGGAGCCCGTGGTCGTCGACGACCTGTCCATCCAATACCCACGGGAGGTAGCACTTTATCTGGAGCCGGCCTACGGAAACTTGACCGTTCATATCGAGGGGTGGGATCCACGCCAGGGAGAAGAGCCGGTAAACTCCGATCTGTCCGATGTGACCGTGGAGCTCACCGGCGTGCATCCGGTCAGCCACCACCCACTCGTCACCCCACGCACGGCGCTGACCGACGCCGATGGAAAGGTCGAGTTTCACCGCTTGCCGCCGGTGTCCTGGAAAGTGCGGGCCACAAAACTGGGCTACGAGCCGGTCGAGGAGATCATCGATGCCGTCGCTCTGGCCAGCTCCGAGGTTTCACTGGAGCTTCCGAGCGGTGACACGGCGATCGAGCTCGATATCGTCAATCCCTTTCCCGACTCTGCAGAGCTCGCCGAAGAAATGGGTGCCGGCGGGCGCGATGCGCCATCGCCTATCCGGATCGTCGGCGCCAAGGGAACCGGCGCCGAGGGCGTCGAGCTGACGGCCAGTCCCTTTGACTGGGACGCCGGTCTTCCCGACGAGATGGTCTTCGAGGGACTCCCTCCGGGGCGCTACGAGATCTATTTTGGGGCCGCGGCGGGCTATGAGACCGACACCGATGCATGGAATCGACCCTATCACAATCAAGAAGTCGTTGCCTTCAGCGCTTTTTGGAGCGAGACAGTGGAACTCGGCCACGGTGAACGAGCCACTCTTCAGGTCAAGCCGGAGTTGGAGCCGGCGACGATTCGGGCCAACTTCAGGTGGTCAGCTCGACATCAAGCGCCGACCGAGATGCGCCGGGTGAACCGATCGACCTTCACTTCGTAGCGAGCAGTATGGGTGACCTACATCCACCGCAAACCGAGTTCGTCGTCACCACCGATGACGACGGGTATTTCACCGCCGAACTCCCTCCGGGATATTGGGGCATCGAGATTCCCGACATGGCCGGTTATTCGGGCAGCGAGTATCGCGCATGTGCCCTGTGGGAGGGTGACCTGCGCGTAATTCTTCGGACCGACTATGACCCATGGGAATACGAACCCGAATGGATACCACCTATACGCTGTCAGCGCGGGTATTGGCCTGTCGCAGAACCCTGGGATGTAGAAGACCAAGTTCTAGCGTTCACCCATGAAAGACCAACCGTGCTGACAACCTGGTCAGGTGCCGACATCGAGTTTGAATCTCTCTACGTAAGCCCCTCAATTATCGAGGTCGGCGTACCGTATTCTCGAGGGACGTCGTGGCCGACAACGGCTGATCCTCTTCCTTCTTCTGTTTCCCTGTCCGGCAGGAACCATATCTTCTTCCTTCTGGAGCCGGAACTCACCGTCGATGGACCATACACCGAAGTAGTGAAAGACCTCCCCTATCATGACCCTGTCGTGCGATTTGAAGGGGGCGGAGTTCGCGATATATCCATCAGTCATTCGCTGTACGAATGCGACACGCGCACGTTTGACTTCGCAATGCAGGAATATCCGGGCAAGGTCCCAGAAGAGCAATTTTCTGCGCCCTATGTCCCCGCAGGGCAGTCGATTGCATCCCACGATTCAGGTCGTATATCCGACGACTCGCGGATTAACTGTATCTATCCCGCCCTCCAAGAGCACAGCTACGACAATATCCCGACCTTCAATGTCTATCGGTGGTGTGAGGACGAGTTGTTTCATTGTCCAGATGAGGACAAATACGTCAGCGGTGGTAATATTGGGTTGTTCACGATTCACGACGCATTGCCCAACTTCAGGTGGTCGGGAGTTGATGTTGCAGGGTTATCCGATGGCCAAACAGGAACTGTTTGGATCACGGGCAGTTGGGAAACCGACGAAGGCCCGCAACGCGGCTGGAAGACGGTGACGATAACCGGTGGTGAACACTTCGAGTTATTTATCGGTGGTCCCGACAATTCATTCGATCCCTCACTATCACCACCATCCACAGAGGAGCTGGCAGTTACGATTCGCACCTTCCTGCCCAACGATGGCGAAATCGAAGGCATCGTACTTTCCACCCTCGGTCCGGATCCCTTCGAAGTGACAACCCCGGCGACAGTTGGAAGTTCGGGGTTCGCACAACTGTATCCGACCGCTGGGGAATGGTCGACAGGAAGTCGCCTGAACCGACTCGAGAACGTGAATCCACCGAAGATCGAATCGAGAATTCACGTTGAACGCAACCAGGGGGTTGCTGGCACAGTCGTAGACGAATCCGCCGCCGCTGTGGAAGGTGTCGACATCCGTGTGCGCGATTCCTCCGGACGCAGAGTTCTACGAATGCCCTTGAGTCATGAGGCTGTAAGTGACGAGTCGGGTGAATGGTCCACTTGGTTTGGCACTAACTACTCGACAGTGTTTCTGGAGGCGGAAAAGCGCGGTTTCTTGCCGCATCGAGAGCGTGTCGACCTCGACGATTTCGAGGGAGAGGAGGTCTTTGAGACGGACTTTGTCCTCAAGCGACCGCCACCACCGGTAATGGAATCGTCGAGCATCGACCGAGCTGGGCTCTTTTTGCCCGGGGTCCGAAAGACCGGCGCTCCCGGAGCGTTTGGCCCCACCGAAGCAATCGATGCACTGACCGCTACCTGGACCGTCGACGCTCCACCCCAGGAGTCCACGGTCACATTGGCTCCCTACCCTCACCACGACGGAGAATCGGAGACCGTGACGATGCAAGATCCGGTCATCGAGGCATGGCTCGTCGATCGTCGCCGCTTTCCGTCCGGTTTTTTCGCTACGGAAGATGGTGATATCGAGGAAGTCTCCATCCCCGATGAGCTCGACATTCGCCAGATTCGTCAGTTTCTTGAAGGAATTCCCGGCGATGAAGTCATCCAGTCTCAAGGTGAGCAGGTCGAAAAGGGAGTCTTTGAGGGAGAGCTGGAATTGTGGAAGTTACCCCCGGGAGAACTCGACCCCGTCGTGGTGCTCATCTCCCAACTGGGCGCCGTCGGCATATTCGACTTCGAATTCGATGGACCGGACCACTACCTGGAAGGGGCCGACATGCCGGAGTGGTCCTCCCATTTTTTGACCGTCCTCGGCACGGCGGCTCATATGGAGGACCAATTCGCAGACTTCTTGCCCGAGGACTCATTGGTCCCCGGCACCGATCTGGAGGGCTCCATCGCCCGGAGTGACGCCGACGATCGATACCTGGTCTACGATTACTCTCTAGGAGCGACGAAGAACCGAAAAAACATGACGCCCACCAGCGGACTCATCGCCATGGGAGCGGAGTCGATGGGACTTTCCAGCGAGCTGAGCATCAATTTCGGGGTTGACGGAAAAGATCGGGAGGTCAGCCTCGGCGGCTCCGGCGAATTGGGAGTGGAAGCGGCGAGGAATATGCAAAAGGGCATGCCCGCCATCGGACGGCGGATTCCGGTCGCGCCCAGCCTGACGGTCTCACCGTCGGTGAGCGCTTCCATCGAAATTATGGAACACCTCGGTTCGCCGGAGGAGACGATCCCCGATCTGTCGCTGGAGCGAACCATCTCCGGTGACCTCGAGGCCAAGGCCACCTTTCCCTTCGGCCGCGCCGTCGCGCTGCTGGGTCCGCTGGGGGCCATCGTGTCCTCGGCGGGGTCCATTCTATTCGACCTGGATCTGGTGATGACCACCATGGTGGGGGGTACGTTGACCGACACCATGCGCACCGCACCGCCTCGCCTGGAGGCAGGCGGCACCGTCGTCGACGGCGACGAACACCCGCCGAGGCGAAACTTTTTGGGTGTGACCAACGAGGAGTCGATGGAGTTTCAGCTTCGCTTCGGTGCCTCCGGAGGAGTCTCGGCCAAGACCAAACGAGGTGCTCTGTCCGGAGTGGGCCGGCTCCAACTCGATTCCCCTGCCGATAGTGACGCCTCGGGGGTAACCCTGGACTTCAACACCTCGGATCGGTGGCCTTTGATCACTCAAGCGACAGGCGCGGTCAGCTTCCACCTGACTCTTTCGGTAAAACTACTGGGTGTCTCGGCGAGCCGCTCCTGGCAATACGACTTTTTGGACTTTGATCTGCAGTTCAACACCGATCCCTTCGTCGATCTCCCGGAGGGCACGGTGGAGACTTTTGTGCAGACTCCGATGACCGCTCCCGCCTCGGAATTTGTCGACCGGGATCAGATCGTGGTCGAAAACTTCTACACCGCCGGGGCCTTTGACGCGGTGGCCACCGAAGATGGTGGACTGGCCTATACGGCCACCGATCCCAGACACGGGCGCATCGAGATCGTCTTTTCCCATCGAGGAGACGGCGGAGAGCTGGAATATCCCGAACTCATCACCGAGGTCGACGGCGTCGTCGACATCGCGGCGGCGAGCATATCCGATGGGCTGCTCGTGGTGTGGTCCGAGGTCGGCGGTGACGACCTGGGCGATCCGCTGGGCGACACCACCCTTCGCTACAGCACCTTCGGCGCCGGCGGCTGGTCGGAGCCGCAGACTCTGGCCGCGATCGACGGCGCGGCCTCCGGACTGGAAGCCGTATCCACGGACAGCGGCGCAATGCTCGTCTGGCAGCGCGCCATCGGCCACGCCCTTTCACCGCGGTCGACCATCGAGGCCGCTCATTACGGCGCAGGCACCTTCTCCGAGCCCTTCGAGGTGTACGGGCCGGCCACCATCGTCGACGCCGAGCTGGCCACTATGACCGATGACGCCGCGGTGGCCATCGCCAAACCCGAAGAGGTTCTGGTCGTTCACTTCGACGAAACGGGACCAGGCTCCTCGCAGATCGTCGCCGATCTATTGAACGCCGCCGTGGCCTGGGACGATGCGGGTGACCAAGTAGCCTTGTGGGTCCTGGCCGACACAGCCCTGCACCGATTCGATGAATCCGACGATTTCAGCTCCGCAGAAGTAGTGGTCGACGAGGTCTTCGGGCGCTCCCTGCTGGCCGCGGGAGACCAGTTCGTCGCCTGGACCGCAAACGACGAGACCGACGCCATGTGGTATGTCGTCCTCGACGGTCAAGGCCAGATAGACGGGGATCCCGTGCGCATGGACTCCGGGCTGGGCACCGGTTTTTTCGACGCCGTCCTCGCCTCCGACGAAGCATCTGGCGCCGGTGAATTCGATGTCCTGGCAAGACGCACGCTGGGTGCCACCGACCAGATCGTGGCCTTCGGGCTTCGCACCGACGGCGAACCAGCGGCACCGGCACCGACCGATCTGGCGGGCTGGGATTTCGACGGCTCCACCGATACCGATACCGATACAGACACGGGCACAGACGACGGGGAAGAAGTAGACGACGATGAACGCGATGACGACGAGAGCTCGGGATGCGGCTGCACAAGCACTTTCCCCGCTCCCGGCTCGCTGCTCCTACTCGTGCTGATCGCATTGGCCCTCTTCGTCATCCGCCATCGAGGCAGGGCATCCGGCGAATCGAGACACCGTTGCGAGATGAGAAGCTAAATCAACCCCCGAGACTCCGACCGCTCGCAACGCCGAGTTCGGCGTCGAGCACTCGGTCGTAGAGGCGTAGGATCTGCTCATCGACGGCACGGCGCGAAAAGCGCAATTGGGTCCTCGATCGAGCTCTCCACCCCAACTCCCGAAGGTGATTGGGATCGTTGAGCAACTTTCCGATCGTCGCCACCAATTCCCGTCGATGTCCCTCAAACACCAGATGGCCCGTCTGCCCCACTTCGATAATGGAGCGAGCTCCCGGCGTATCATACCCCGCCGTCGGTACGGCCATCGCCGCCGCCTCGGCGATGGCGTCATGCGGCGTCGACACGCGGCCGAACCAGGCGAGTAAGTCCATGGCTCGATACAACTCGGCATTTGCCGTTCGGTCGGTGACGACTCGCACAAAACCGGAGCGCTCCAATCGCTCCAATCGACGTCGCTGTCCATCGGCCAACCGCTCCCGGGGTACGACCAGCCAACCGACGGTAGGATGAGTGCGGCGGAGTGCCTCGATTCCCGCGACGAGGTCATCGGCGCCGTGACGCCGGCTCACCGGGCCGACCCAGCCCACGACCTGCCGCCAATGCGGGGGCAACCCCAACGTCTGTCGTGCCTTTTGTCGATCCGGATCTCCTTGCTCGGAGAGCGTATACTCCTCGAGATCGACACCTGCTCCGCCGATGGCGATCTCCAGTTTTTCCCGCGGTATCAGCTCCATATCCTGCAATAACTGGAAGTCGAATTCGGCGGTCACGATATAGCGATCGACCTGCTCGCCGAGCCAGCGATATGCTCCGCGCATTGACCGACGATACGGTGCGCCGAGTAAGGCATTGAGTCCCCGCTCGGCGCGCTTGACGGTCTCAGGAACCCCCAATAAGGCAATCGGACCCAGCGGAAAGTGAAAGGGATCTTCCTCCAGCCAATGATATTCCAGCGTCGTAAAAACGGCCGGAACGTCTGTGTGACGAGCGGCGAAGGTGCCGATCCAGGCCAGTCGATGTCCGAAGGAGTGCACCAACACGGGCCTGTGCTCGATCAGATAGGCCTGAATGATGAAATAAGCACCGATGAGTGCTGCCGCATTATAGGTGCTCCGCACCGGGATCGGCTGGACACTGATATGCTCCTCTTCCAAGCGCCGCAATCCAGCACCGTCACCGGCCAATACATGTACATCAAAGCCCTCGTCGCGCAGCCTACATAGCCTGCCGAGATGACGGCGAACCACTTCGTCGGCACTGCGCGCCAGATACACCACACGATAGGCATCGTTGCCCTCGACAGATTGGTCCATTTTATTTGTTTCCTTGTAACGTCGGTGGTGGTCGAGAATTCATCATGTCGGACGACGTGATTTTTGGTTGATTTGATCGATTGGTCAATCAGTTCTGTCAAACCAACGTCACTTATCTGATTCGGACTGCCGGTCATTACACCGACCAACACCGGAACAACCAGAAATCCTCCTTGTTCCCCGACGATCATGGACCCACAATGGCGTATCGCGGACCGGGCCCCCGGCAATCACTGCCGAAACCACCATTTTAAATCACCTCCATCACCGAACTGTCCATGAGTGTGCTCTCCAACACCTCCGCCGACGAGAAATACCCGCTCCCGGAAACCGATCGCTCGCCGTCTTGGCAAACGCCGACGGGACCGGTCTGGATCGTCGAGCGCGCCGAGGATCAACATCCATGGCTGGTACGGCGTCTGTCCGCGGCGCCGGGGCTTTTGAAATTGGGTGTCGTGCTGCGCCACAGTTGCGCCGCCTCTCATCCCCGGCTTCAAACGCCCACCCTCTGGTGGCGCGACCGCGATGCCACCTGGATTGCCGGCCCCCACCGCGGCGGGGCTCCGCTCGCCATCGAACGACCGGAGCGACCGACCTGGTCGCAGGCCGTCGACGCTATCCGCCCTCTGGCAACCGCCCTGCGCAGTGCCCACCGCCGCGGGGTGGTCCACGGGCATCTCGCCCCCTGGAACGTCTTCTTCGACGAGACCACACACAGCTTATCCGCCACAGACCTCGGCACGTGGCCTGTGGAGTCCCTGGATATTGGCCCCTTCTCGGCGCCTGAGCTGAGTTCCGGGGATTCAACTCCTCAGCCGACTCCCGGCTCGGATATCCACAACCTGGCCCGTCTGTTGATTTTTTTGGCCCTCTCTCCCGAGGAATCTCGGCGGAATAATCCCAACTTCGAGACCCTTCCGGCCTACGCCATCGCCACCCTTGAACGAGCCATTCAAGTAGACCCCGGCCTGCGCCCTCAGACGATCGACGACTTTTTGTCGGGCCTTAGCTTTGAGGCCATTCCGGATTTCGAATCGCGATCGCCGGGCGATGAGCGCTGCATCTCCGGCCGCGTTCGCGATATCGAAATCTTTGAACACGATCGCAATGGCCCGGGACTTCGATTTCATCTCGACGGTGCCGACATCGACGACTCCACCGGCTTTTTCGTCTACCAACAACAACAACCGCAGACCTTCGAGAGCCTCCGCCATATCTGGGACGGCGCGGAGCTGAATTTGACCTCACCGCGCACCATCGAGGACTCGGCAAAAAATACCTATCTGACCGCCAGCGACGATACACTGCCCGTCATCGAACCCCATTGGCCGGTGACGGTGAGCAATGTGCTCAAAGCCCAGGGATGCCCACAGCGCGTGATGGTCGATATGCGCGATCCCGGTGAGCGCACCTATCATCTAGCCTTCGGGAACCTCGTCCACGGCTTCTTGGAGGATTTGACCGACGACGAACAATTGAGCTTCCCGCAGGCGATGCAGGAGCGATTGCCCGATCTACACCTCGACTTTCTGGCCGCCGGAGTCGACGACGCCCACCTGGCGAAATTGGTGGAGCAGGCCCGTGACCATTT
>SKPJ01000382.1 GCA_007119595.1 Myxococcales bacterium | reverse complement strand
GACTTCGATTCCCCTCCCTTGAGCGATGTGAGCTTTGGCGACGGGGTCTTCGAGATGGAGGATTATGTCATCCGATCCACCGACGACGGCCTGTATTTACTGGGCTCTACACCGCTGGCGGTTCGCTTTGCCGTTTGGGATCTATTGTACCAATTCGGTCATCGGCAGTTCTTCCCCACCGAAACCTGGGAGGTCGTGCACACGCGAGAGACCCTGGAGGTGGCAGTCGATGTCTATGAGAGACCCGATTATTATAGCCGGCAAGCCCCCCGGGGCGCCATGCGCATGGACGTTCGCCCCTGGGCCTATGAGGCATGGGAAAATTGGCGGATTCGCAACCGAACCACACCCACCTTTTCGCTGAGCACCGGCCATGTCTACGACAGCGTCATCGCCGAAAATCAATCGTCCTTCGACCAGAACCCCGACTATTGGGGTTCCATCAATGGCGAGCGAAACGGCGACGCTCAACCCAACGTGGCCAACGAAGACGTCCAACAGATGTTCATCGACCACGCCCTCGAGCAATTTGAAAGAGACCCCGAACGACACTCGGTAGCAATGGATCCCCGGGACGGCAATTACTGGTCCGACAGCGCCGAGAGCCTGGCGATCGGTGGTCCCAGCGAACAGGCTGTGTTTTTGGCCAACCGGGTCGCCGAAGCGGTCGTCCAGGAGTACGGCGACGATAAATTCGTCGGCATGTACGGCTACAGTCACCACTCTCCTCCCCCGGAGATCGATGTCCATCCCAATGTCATCGTCAGCCTCGCCACCGAGTATATCCGGGGCGGTTATACCTTCGACGAGATGATCGACGGCTGGTCCGAGAGGGCCAACATGATCGGCATCCGGGAATACTACGGACTCTGGGAGTGGCATTACTCGCTTCCCGGAAACGGCGCCCACGCCGCCAATACCAAATATCTGCAGGAGACGATTCCCTACTTCCACGAGCGAGGCGCCCGCTTTATCAACGCCGAATCCAACGACACCTGGGGAGCCTATGGGCTGGGCTATTATCTGGCCTCCCGAATGATGTGGGATGTCGATGAAGCGCAGAGGATGGACGAATTGATCGACGACTTTTTGACGAAGGCTTTCGGCCCCGCCAAAGAGCCCATGGCCGAGTTCTACGCCTTGATCGATGGAAGCGCTTCGGACCCCAATCTGCCGGAGCGATCCCGACCGCTAAACGATGATATGGTGGGCCGAATGTACCGGCTTCTCAACGAAGCGCGGCAGATGGCAGCCGACGACGACGCCGTCCGATCCCGGATCGACGATCTGATCTTGTACACTCACTACGTCGAGTTGTATCGGCGCTTTGACTCCATCGACGGACCCAAGCGACAACAGGCCTTTGACGATCTGGTCAGCTTCGCCTGGCGCTCTCGGCATACCATGATGGCCGAAAGCGTCGAATTGACGCGCTATATCAACCGCAGAGTACGCACCGACGATCACCTCGAATGGGGGCCGGGATACGACCGAAACGGCCCGGCCGACCACCACCGACAAGGCGAAGACGAACCATTCTCGGAAGCTGAAGTACGCGAGATCTTAGACCGGGGAATCGACAACCACGAACTCGTCGATCTCGACTTCGAGCCCTGGGTCGATTCCGGCGTCCTCGAACCGGCCAATCTCCCCGCCGATGAGCCCGGAAAACCGATCGAGCAGGTCAATCGTGGCTCCGTAGAAGCATTCATGGCCACTGACGACGGCATATTGCCCGCATTCACCATCTCCTCCGGTCATATCTTCGATGACCGGGGGCCGATGCAGTGGGAGCTCGTCGATGAAGATGGTCATCTGATAGACCACGGCGAAGTGGTTCCCAACGAAGAGGATCATCACTTCCAGTTGAGCGCCCCCGAACCCGGCGTCTATCGCTTCTCACTGAACAACGCCAGCCAGGGATTTATCTGGGACTACGAGCCCCGCGGCGCCATGATGACACTCTTGGCCGGTGGTGAGCATCAGCTTCAGAGAAATTGGTACAATCGGCTCTACTACTACGTGCCAAAGGGAACCGAAGACATCTATATCGCCGGCACCCTCATGGAGGAACGCCACGAATTTATCGACGGCGACGGCGAGCCCATCGATCCCGATGCCATCGAGGTTATCCAGGATTATACCCGGGTCCCCGTACCACAGGGACAGGACGGTGCGGTCTGGTCGCTGGAGTTGCGAGCGATGCGCCCCAATATCCGATTTTTGAATATCCCGGGCTATGTGGCTCTCAGTCCCGACGAGCTGCTGCTACCTCCGGAGGTGATCGACGAGTTGTAGTTGTAGCCGCCACCGATGACTCACCGCCAAGAGGGCTTCCTTTCCGGGGGAGCCCTCTGCATTCTCCTCCCCGAACAAATTCACCCATAACAAAAATCTACAGTCTAATTGGACAAACCGACTGGCCAACACCCACCCCGATCGGTAACCCTAAACCACTGACATCACTCGTGAATTAAAAACTCGACCGGTGTGCAATCATTGATCGTCACCGGTCGAATTCACCAATTCACGAGTTCGAAAGTGATGGGATATATCCGAAACGGAGTGCGCGCAGTGATCGAAACACTGGTCAATTACAGAAGACGTTCTTTGGTAGTCGTGGGATTGGGCGTGGTGGCACTATTATGCCTCGTGGCTTGTGACGCAGACACGCCGACCGAACAACAAGAAGAGTCCGATGTCGGTGAAGAGATTCGCGACGAGGCGGACGCCGAGACATCGGAATCAGATGCCAAGACGGGCAATGCGAGCACCGATCTCGATGAAGACGCAGATGAAACATACGACATAAACACCGATATCACCCCGTCTGGGGGTGGCGGCGATGCGGGACAAGATGATGATGCGGGACAAGATGATGATGCCGGACAAGATGGCGATGCCGGACAAGATAGTGGAGAAAGTGACGCCGACACCGAAGAAGATATCGAGCCGGAGGCCGATCCCGTCGATCTGTCCGACAGTGGAGAGGCACAACTTTCCATCGTAGTCGGTGAAAATGCCGATCCGGAAATCACAGTGGCGGCTCTCGAACTGGCCGATTACCTCGGCCAGATCAGTGGTGCCACCTTCGAGGTACAAAGCGGTGACGGCGACGGCGGTATCGTCGTGGGCTCCCCCGAGGATTTCGACGCCCTGCCCATGGACGACGTGGCATTTAGCGATGGCACTTTCGAACGCGAACACTACGTCCTCCGAAGCACCGACGAGGGCCTCTACATACTCGGCGCAACGCCCCTTGCGGTCCGGTTCGCCGTCTGGGATGTGCTGTATCGGCTGGGCCACCGTCAATTCTTTCCCACCGATACCTGGGAGGTCATTCCCGAAGAGGAGAATCTCTCCATCGCCGTCGACACCCGCGAGGAGCCCGATTACTACAATCGCCAGGGTCCCCGAGGAGCGATGCGAATGGATATGCGCCCCTGGGCCGAGGAAGGATGGGAGAATTGGCAGCTCCGGAATCGAACCACTGCCACCTTTTCGCTGGCCACCGGTCATGCTTACGATACCGTCATCGCCGAAAACCAGGACGCCTTCGACAACAACGCCGAGTATTGGGGTCTTGTAGACGGATCTCGCACCAGCAACGCCCAGCCCAATGTGGCCCATGAAGACGTCCAGCAGATCTTTGTGGACTGGGCCCTCGGCCGATTCAGCAGCAACCCCACTCGGGACTCGGTGCCCATCGACCCGCGCGACGGAAATCGATGGTCCGAAAGCCCCGAAAGCCTCGCCATCGGCGGACCGAGCGAACAGGCTGTCCACCTGGCGAATCTGGTCGCCGAAGCGGTGGTCGATGAATACGGGGAAGACAAATACATCGGCATGTACGGCTACAGTCATCACTCCCCGCCCCCGTCGATCGACGCCCACCCCAATGTCATCGTCAGCCTCGCCACCGGATTTATCCGCGGCGGTTATACCTTCGAGGAGATGATCGACGGTTGGTCCGAACGCACCAATATGATCGGAATTCGCGAATACTACGGGCTCTGGGTGTGGCATTTCTCCCTTCCGGGAACCGGTGCCAGAGCTGGAAATACAGAGTATTTAAAAAAGACGATTCCCCACTTTTACAATCGGGATGCCCGGTTCATGAATGCCGAGTCCAACGATACCTGGGGAGCCTACGGGCTGGGTTATTATCTGGCGGCTCGCATGATGTGGGACGTCGGTGAAGCAGACCGGATGGACGAGTTGATCGACGATTTCTTGGAAAAATCGTTTGGCCCCGCAAAGGACCCGATGGGCGATTTCTACGCCCTGATCGACGGTGCTGCCACCGATCCATATGCCCCGGCCCGCCCACAACCGCTCAACGACGATATGGTGGGACGTATGTATCGGTATCTCGACGATGCCCGAGATCTGGCCGGCGACGACGATGCGATTCGCGCCCGAATCGACGATCTGATCTTATATACCCATTACGTCGAATTATATCGCCATTACGACTCCATCGACGGACCGGAACGACAGGAGGCCTTCGATGATCTGGTCAGCTTCGCCTGGCGAATGCGGGGCACCATGATGGCCGAGAGTGTCGAAATGACGCGCTCCATCAATCGCCAGGTCACCGCCGACAGCAATCTGTCGTGGGGAGACGGCTATTCGGTCAATCGGCCTGCCGACCACCACCGGGAAGATGAAGACAAGCCGTTTAGCGAACAGGAAATTCAGGACATATTGCAGGACGGAATCGCCAATCACGAACTTCTGGATTTCGATCTCGAGCCCTGGGAGGATTCCCAAGACCTGGTGCCCGCCAATCTGCCGGCCGACCACGCCGGCACCACCGATGGCGGCATCAACCGCGGTTCGATTCATGCCATCATGTATACCGACGACGGCACCCTTCCGGCATTTACCATCTCCGCCGGACATATCTACGACGATCGCGGACCGGTGCGGTGGGCTCTTCGGGACACTGATGGGGAGGTCGTCGACTCCGGTGACGTGGCTCCCGACGAACAGGAACGCCACGTGGAGTTGAACGTCGACACTCCCGGTCAATACGGCTTTACGATCACCAATGCCAGCCAGGGCTATAAGTGGGATTACGACTCCCGGGGAGCCATGATGACTCTCTTGGCCGGTGGTGAATACGAACTGGCGCGAAACTATTATAGCCGGCTGTATTTTTACGTCCCCCAGGGAACGGAAAATATTTTCCTCGCCGGCACTCTGTTGGCGGGCCGACACGATTTCTTCGACAGCGATGGCAACGCCGTCGATCACGACGATATCGAGGTTGTCCAGGGCTATACCCGAGTCCCTGTGACAGAGGGACAAGACGGCGAGGTCTGGTCAGTACAACTCCGAACGTTTCGATCCCAATTTATGCTCTTGAATGTCCCGGGCTACGTCGCACTGAGTCCCGATGAATTGCTGCTTCCCCAGGAGGTCGTCTCCGAATTGGAGTGATTGAATCCATTGCCGGTCTCCGGGGGGGACCGGATGCCCTCTACCTTCTAATTGTCGGGCAGGACTTGTTTTTCGACGATGGTGTTCAGCCCTGCTCCTCCGTTGACGCCCGCTAAGGTGACTTCGATCCGACATGTTCCGGGCTGCATTGAGGTCACCCGGGCACCACCGTTGTTATTCGTATGCGGCGTAGCAGTACATACGTCGGGGGTCATCGACTCAAAGACGACATCCTCCACTCCCGATGACGAGCACAGAGGCCAACCGCCGACAAGCAATGCCACACGCAGATGAGTGGTATAGCCCTCCCGGAGCTGGTCGGCATCCCAGAGCATATCCCACCCGTCGATCTCCTGCAGACTGTCTATCACGCGCAGATTGACCTGAGAGTCGTTGACGTTGGAGCGAATACTGCCGGAACCGGTCTCGAGTACGTCGAGCACCGTCTCGTGCGTTAAATACCGTGTAAAGCCGTACCTGAGTTCAAAAGGACCGCTTATCTCGTAGGGTACAGCGTCGCCTTCCAGTGTGCCGCTCAGGGGTTTTTCACATTCACCGGTGATCGTCGACTCGATCCGGATTTCCTCGGGAGCAAAAAAGACATAGCCTTCTTCCCCACCACGGTCATCGACCTTACAGCGTCCATAAATGGGTATATCACGGGAAGGAGAGGGGCTCTCGAAATCGACGTGTGTCACGGGCTCGACGCTGATTTCAAAGATCTCGTCGATCCACTCCCCATCGTCGGTTTCGGCTTCTACCGACAAAGTGCCCGTACCGGAGCCTTGGAACTCCAGACGGACCTTGAGTTCATCGTCGACGACCTGCGCATCGAAAATATCCTTACTCAAACTCTCCGCCTCGATTCGCTTCAAATTGTACACGGCGCGCTGACACCAATTCACGCCACACATCGTGCGCTCTGAGGCAGATCGAATCCGGGCTGTACGGACGCTGCCTTCGGCATATACCTGAGTGCCGAGTTGATCGGACACCAGATAGTTGCTGACATTCACAGGCAAGCACTCGATACCGGACTGAGAATTGCTGGCCACATTCTCAGTCCACTCGTCCAGAGCATCGCATCCGACCAACATCGAGACCAGCACGCCGGCAATGACGAAGTATCGGAGGCTACGATTGACCATCAGCTTGCCAAGAAATATGACACCAAGCGACGACTATCTTTAAATTACAAAAAAATTAGCACCGACCCGGCGAGACTGTCAAAATTGACAATGAGACATGATACGATTCCATCCCTGCCATCGACCTATCCCAGGGATAGTATCGACACCAGTGGAAGTGAGGCGTGGTTCGTACCTATAGGAGAGGGGCACAGGCGATCCACAACATAGATCGCTGCTGATATGATAGTGGTATATCACTATGAAAAAGACAGTGCAGATATTCTCGCTCCCGGCACTACTCACACTGGCCATCTCCCTGGCCTGTGACCAAGAGCCGCGTGTCCTCGATGAACCAACGCCGGTACAACAAATGAAAAATCACACCGAAATGACTGTGGAGTTCGAGAAAACCGTGTCGGCTTTTGACCTGAAGATTACGTTGGACTCCGTCCTCGTCGAGACCTGGGAGCCCGATCCCGACAATCCGGACGACCACGGTGGTGGGGGCATCTTCCTGACATTTATTTTGGAGCATGGACGCCATACCGAGTCGGTCGAGCTCTCCGAGCTGAGCACACCGGATCAACAAATCGATACGATCGGTTGGCGTGGGTACGAGATCCACTTGAGGAAGGTCGAATCACCACATCGAGAGGCGATTGCTCATCTGACGGTGAGCAAGGGCAAGTAAACGCCACATCGCTTACGTCGGGCTTGCCCACTCGATCCGGAACGAGGCCCGGATTCGGCTGTGGAAACGTGGGACGGAAGCGCACCGAAGCAGTTTTGGAGCCCATGCCATCCCCCGGCGTCACGACGAGCGGTAGTGAGATCGCGGCGCTGGCATCGCAGGCGGCGATGCAATATCTCTGATTTCAATGCCGTGTCACCCAGATCGGAGCCGTCCACGCCGTGCGTTTCAGCTCCGGATTGTAGACCTCCACATAGGTGAAGTAGTCCCCGGACTCCGGCAGCGGCAACGTCAATCCGTACCATCGCTGTTGGTCGACATCGTCCATCTCCGTGCGCGCTACCACGCGCTCGTCGCCCACGGCGGCAAACATGAGCCGCACCTCGAACGAGCCCTCGTAATCGGGATCATCGAGATGAAGATTCAGGTGTACCCGCTCGTCGAGGGTCGCCATCTGCGAGCCCATGGGAACACGGCCTTCGGCGTATAATCCAATCTGGAGGCTCGGATCTTCGGTGGCGTACACCAAGCGCTGGTCGATGCCGTCGAGCAGAGCCTCTTCGCTGAGCTCGTCGGCGTAGATGGCGGTGCGTGTGGTGTGGCCGGTGCCCCAGTTGGCGTAGTGGTTGTCGTGGTTGGCCGCCGGGGCGAGTCGAAAGCCCTCGAGCAGGTAATAATGCCAGTCACTTTCCACGCGAGTGTAGTGATAGGGCTCGTCGTCGCGGGTGGTCCAACTGGGGTTTTGGCCTTCCTCGTGAGCGATGTCGGTGCCGCGGCCGATGGTCACCTCCATCAAACGCAAATAGGGGCGAGTGACTTCTTCGATATTGCGAAGGGTCTCACTGACGATTTCCCGGTCGGGCATCGCCTCACCGGAAATCCAGCTTTCGCGAACATCGCTCAGCGGTGGATAGTCGTCGAGTCCGTAGTCCATAAATTTTCGCCGGCGCTCCGATTCGCTGGGGATCTCCAGCAGGTTGACGTCGTAGATCTGGTCCCAATTGCCGGTGAGGATCTCCGGATCTTGGCGAAAGGTTCGGGGATGATTGAATTGTAATAGTGGACGCTCACCGGCGGCAGTGCCGGCGGGCAAAAAGCCCTCATAGAGCCGGTCGAAGCGCCCCCGCTCGACCTTGGCGAGACTCTCCGTTCCCAGGATCCCCACGTGGTTTCCGTTGGACATCGTATTCCACTCCATCGACGGGATCGCCACATAGCTCTGCTGGGACTCCTCGGTGATCGCTCGAGCCTTCTCCACCAGGGTCTGGTAGCCTTCGACGCTCAGATTGGGGTGATCGTGAGCATCCTCCGGGCGTTCATCGCTGACATGGGGAGATAGCGCCATAAAGTCCATGCCACCCCGGTCACGAGCGTATTCCCAGGCGTGGCGTGCCGGGTGGCGGCCGTCGAGTTCGTCGGTCACATCGTAGAGCTCACCGTCGACACCATCGCGGCGTATCAACTCCCCGTCATCCCACCACTTGCCGTCGTCGCCCTCGATCTCGATATGGGCGTGGAGGTTTCCAAAATACACCTGATGCTCGTCGAAATGCTGACGGGCCGCGCTGCGTCCAACGTCCAGACTGTCGCCGCTCAGAGACCAACTCCACAGCCTCTGGTAGAGTTGATTAAATGGCTCCACGACTTCCCGATCGTCGTATTCGACATAGAATTCGTAATTATTGAAAAAGCCACTGCCCGACCAATTGCCGGATCCGTGGAGTAAGGTCTCGCCATCGATAATCGCCAATTTATGATGCATAAACTGGAATTCATCCCGGTTGTTTTGCTTAAACCGTAGCTGTCCACCGTGTTCTACTAGGCGGTCCCAATGCCCCCCTTCATAGGTCTCCCGATCCTCGGCATTGAGCACCACCTGCACCTCGACGCCCCGTTCGGCGGCATCGGCGAGTTCGCGCACCATATTGTTGAAGAGCAGATGGTGCATCAGCACCTGCACCGTGGAATCGGCGTCTGCGATCCCGTCGCGGATGAGATTTCGCCCCGCCGTACCCGGCGAAAAATGGGCCTCCGTCGTCGAGCATCTGCCGCTTTCCCTGGGCGCCTCTTGCCAAACCGTCTCGAAGTGACACCGAAAGCCCTGGATCAGCTCGTCGCGGGGCGTCGACGTCATCACCAGTGTATTCTCCTCGTTGATCGTGGTCCCCGTAGACGACCAGTTATTGCTGCCAGTCAGTAAGATATGATCGTCGACGATCATGAATTTCGAGTGCATCAGGCCATATCGGTCGTGGTTTCCGATCTGGGCGCCGCGAACAAAGCGAACGTCGATGCCATTGGCCTCCATTCGCTTGGACAACGACCCCTGCCGGCTCTGGCCATGGTCCATGGCGACACGGATCTCCACGCCGCGTTCGTCGGCCCGGTAGATGGCTTCCTCAATGGGGCGGGCGCTGAAGGTGAATTGAGCGATGTCGATGGCCTCCTCTGCGTCGTCGATCAACTCCACGACCCGCTCGACGATGCGGGAGTTTTCCGTCAGATAATCCTTGTCGGCGCCAGTGCACACGTCACAGAAGGGATCGGTCAACAGGACCTCGAAGGAGCGCTCGTAGAGGCTGTCGTGAGGACCGTCGCCTCCCGGTATCACCAGGTCGTCGTCGAATTCGTAGGGAACGAACTCGGCATCGCCATCGTCGGGATTGCTGGAGCAGGCGACGAGCAAGGCGGCGAATAACAAGAGCGCCAGTTTCAGCCGACGCAACAAGAGCG
>SKPJ01000283.1 GCA_007119595.1 Myxococcales bacterium | reverse complement strand
TCGATGGCGTCGCCCAATTCATCATAGGCCGCCTCGATGATTGGAATGTCGACCTTTACTGCTTCCTCATCGCTTCCGATTCCCAACGCGTGGATCATTTGAACCTCATGGAGATGGGTAAATCCCCGCTTGTGGTCCCGATCGCTGCATAATGCGGCCTGGAGATGATGAACGTGGTAGACCGCGCCGGCGGTCTCGATATTTCGATAGATAGCGAGGTGAACGTTCACATCGCCTGAGGCCTCACCGCCGTCGCTCGGTTTCGCGTCGAAGTCGACATCGACGAAATCATCGGCATCGAGTTGGCCGAGATGGGCTCCCGTGGCGGTGATGGATACCGTTTCGTCGTCTCGACGCCAACTCATATTGCCGCTGGCGCCACCGAGCCATCCAAAGCGATAAAAGGCGTCTGCTGCGTCGATCATCGCGTCGATGGCTTCGTTGCTATTCGATTCCGTCATGGCGAGGTGCTCCCTGGAAAAAGTCGGTTCGTGATAAGATTTATTCGTCATTGTTTACCCTATTGGCGACGCGAGACCAAATGGGATGCCCGCTCGGAGAGAATCTCGGCATTGAAATCGAGCACAATAGAGATGGCTGGAAGCCAAAAAACGAGCCCTGAACTTGTCACTGCCGATACTTTGCGGTACCAACAAAATCACCGGGATAAGCCGGGCTATTGAACAGGGAGCTACCCATGTCGGAGAATAACGATTCGAATGCATTTTCGTCACGACCTCCCACGGAGACCCGTCTGCAGGAGATGGGTGAAAAGGGTTTTGTCGTGGTGGTCACCCGCGCGTTTGGCCCGGGGGGTGAAGATTTGATGGCGCCCGATGGCCCGAAATTCAGCGGTTCGCCAGGGGTGAAATTGCTGGTCAAGCAGGGCGATATCGAGGACGAAGTCATCCTGAGCCCCTATTACGGTGATCCGGCCAAGATCCACGAAGCTCCCTTTGAAGACGGGGAGCCCTGTGAGTTGTTCTGTCCCGACTCGGGAACGCCGCTCGACAAGATCCCCGGGATGAGTACCGACGATGGCGGTGAGTACTACGCCGTATATCTGACACCGAAACTCAAAGACGGTGAGTTGGTGGCGGTCAGTAATATCTGGGGCAATACCAATTCGCGCCTGATGAGCGAGGACGAGATGTTATTGATGCTCGCCGAAGCCGGACAGCCCGCAGAATAATCGGGATCATCGAGTCATTTAACCGAGTCGTTCCGGTGGAGGTCGCAAAAGAGCGCAATAATAGTGCTCTTTTGCGCCTTTTTTTGTTTTGGGGCCTGTTTTGTCAGGAACCCGGTATTTTCAATGGGGCTTGGTCTTTCCGGAGTCGATCCCAGATTTGATCGTCGGGATCTCATCGAGTAGGACTTCATTGAGCACGATGAATCATTTGTTTGAAGCAGCGATAGGGAGTGGATGATGGGCAAAAAGATATCATTGCCGCTGGCGAATCGGCAGCCCGAGGCGCCGCAGTCGGAGCGCAACAGCGGGCCGGCGCGGCCAGGACTGAAATTTCGCCCCAACGAGGCCGGTCCCCGTCCCCGGTGGATCCGCACCCGTCTCAATATGACCCCCGAGTATTTCGAGACCCAGGAATTGGTCAAAGAGGCGGGGCTGAACACCATCTGTGAGTCCGGACAATGTCCCAATATTACGGAGTGCTGGTCGCGCAAGTCGCTCACATTCATGATCTTGGGCAATATCTGCACCCGCAGTTGCGGGTTTTGCGACGTCATGACCGGCCGGCCCGGGCGAGTTGATCCCGACGAGCCGCGCCGCGTCGCCGAGACATTGGCCGGGCTCGATCTAAACTACGTGGTCATCACCAGTGTCGATCGCGACGATCTCGACGACGGCGGTGCCGGTGCCTGGGCGGAGACGATTCGAGCCATCAAACAAGCCTGCCCCGATCTCGGTCTGGAGGTGCTGACCCCGGACTTCAAAGGTCAGCTTGAGGACGTCGACACCGTCCTTGATGCTGAACCGGACTGTTTTTCTCATAATATCGAGACCGTTGAGGCGCTGCACCGAGACGTCCGTCCCCAGGCGCGCTACGAGCGCAGTTTGGCGGTCTTGGAACACGCCGCCAAAGACGGGCGGGCCCTCGTTAAATCGGGGATGATGCTCGGATTGGGAGAGACAAACGAGGAGATCTTGAGCGCCATGCGTGATCTCGTCGATCACGGCGTGGAAGTGTTGAATCTGGGTCAATATCTTCGGCCCAGCGAGCGCCATCTTCCAGTGCGTCGGTGGGTCCATCCCGAGGAGTTCGAGATGTTCAAAGCCGAGGGAGAGAAGATGGGCTACAAACACGTGGAGTCCGGTCCCCTGGTGCGCTCTAGTTACCGAGCGGATCTTCAGGCCGAGGAGATCGCCAATAAAAGTGGCGGTGCCCTCGGCGGATGTGGATCCAGCTTCGCAAACCCATCGCCGGGTCAGTGATGGTCCAGATCTCGGGACTATATGCCATCATCGATCCGTCGAGGTGTTCCAATGCATCTGGCAGTGGATTGGAGACCATCGCTCGCGCCGTACTGCGCGGTGGGGCTTCGGTGATCCAATTGCGCGACAAGTCATCGTCGGGGCGCCAACGATTTTCTCGCGCTCAGCTACTCAGAAGTATATGCAGGGATTTCGAGGCCTCGTTTATTGTCAACGACCGGCTCGATATCGCCCTTGCGGTGGGGGCCGATGGTGTTCATCTGGGGCCCGAGGACTTGCCCGTCAGATCGGCTCGAGCGGCGGTGCCCGATGATTTTGTGATCGGCGCCTCCGCGGGGACCCCGGAGGTGGCCAATCGGCTCGAGAACCAGGGGGCAGATTACCTCGGCGTCGGCGCCATCTACGAGGCTCGACCCTCCAAGGGTGATGCGTCGCCCCCGCGCGGTCCAGAGGCCCTCGGCGCGGTCGTCGACGCTGTCGATATTCCGGTCATTGGAATCGGTGGAATCAATGCAGAAAATGCACCACAGGTGATTGCGCACGGCGCTTGTGGCGTCGCGGTAATTCGGTCGCTTCTCGGCGCCGACGATCCGGAGCGGGCGGCACGCCAACTGGTCGATGCCATCCGTTGAATCCTCCGGGCGTACAAGTGGGTATCAGGATTGGCGGGGTTCGGTGGGATCGCTGCCGCCGTCGGTGTCATCGAGAAAGGGTTCGACGAGGGCGCGGTGATCGGCGCGTCCGATAAGATCGTGGAGCCCCTCGCGGGGCTTCCAGGGGTGCGGCCAGTGACCGAGTAGGTCGGTCTTGAGCTTGCGCACCCGATTTGCACTCTCCTCGACTCGGGCGCGAATTTTGTCCTCAGCGGTGGCTCGTTCGTAGAGGTGTCGATGCGCAGCGCGCCATTTTTCTTCGGTATGGCAGATAAGAAAAATGTCGACACCGGCTTCGATGCCGAGGTCGATCATCTCCTCGATATCGTAGCGGTCGGCCACTGCTTTCATCTCCAGGCAATCGGTGATCACCACGCCGTCGAAACCCAACTTCTTTCGCAATAAGCCATCGAGGATGGGAGTGCTCAGTGTCGCGGGGTGAAAGGCGTCGACGGCGGGCAGTTGTACGTGAGCGGTCATGAGCATCGGGATTTCGGCGGCGACGGCTCGTCGGAAGGGATATAGCTCGACTTCTTCGAGGCGTTCCTCGTCGTGCATCAAGCGCGGCAAATCCCTGTGACTATCCGTGACCGTATCGCCGTGTCCGGGGAAGTGCTTGCCGCAGGGAATGACTCCCGCGCTGTGATGGCCGAGCATGAATCCGGCACCACAGCGGGCGACCTTGTCTGGGCTGTCGGAGAAAGCGCGATCGCCGATGACCGGGTTGTCCGGATTGGTGTCGACGTCGAGGACGGGGGCAAAATTGAGGTTGAACCCCAGCGCTCGGATTTCGGTGGCCAACATCTCCGAGACCCGGGCGACATCTCGAAGGTCCGGGGCCGAGCCCAGGCTGCGCATCGTCGGCAGTGGGGTCAGAGGTGGGCCGATACGCACGACCCGTCCACCCTCCTGATCGACGGCGAGGAAGGGTGGCTCACCGGCATCCGCTGCGGCCTGGTGAAGGTCGGTGGTCAGCGCCACCAACTGGTCGACATCGTCGATATTTCGCCGAAAGAGAATGACGCCACCGATATGACTGGATGCCAATGCGTCTCGGATCGACGGAGGCGCCTCGGTGGGTGCATCGGGAAAGCCGACGACAAAGAGTTGGCCCACCGCTTCGGCGAGTTCGACGTTGGAAAATTCACTCATCAGGTGGTCTCCAGAGCAATATTTCAGTGGCGAGACAGCCCGCGAGGGTCAAGGATGTCGCGCAGCCCGTCGCCGACGAAATTGATCGATAACACGGTAAACATGATGGCCAGCCCGGGGAAGATGGCCATATGCGGCGTGAGCAGAAAATAACTGGCGCCCTGATCGAGTTGTGCGCCCCAACTGGGCATATCCTGGGGGCCGAGCCCCAAAAAGCTCAGCGCCGCTTCGGCGAGGATGGCGCCGGCGACACCGAAGGTGGCCTGGATGATGACCGGCGCCAGCGTATTGGGCACCACGTGGCGAAATAGGATTCGTTTCGGTCCAAACCCCAGGGCCGTTGCCGCCTCCACATAGGCTTCGTCGCGGACCGACAGGACCTGTCCCCGCACCAGTCGGGCATAACCGGCCCAGCCCGATACCGACAGGGCTCCGATGACGGCCAAAAGACTCGGCTCCTGGGTGATGAAGATGATCAAGATCGCCAACAAGATTCCGGGAAAGGCCATCAAAATATCGGTGATCCGCATGATCACCTCGTCGATGACACCGCCGAAGAACCCGGAGACTGCGCCTAAGATGATGCCCACCGTAGAACAGATGGAGACCACGGCGATGCCCACCAGACAGGCCACCCGCGTTCCGTAGATGATAAGGGTGAGCACGTCGGCACCGTTTTCGTCGGTGCCCAACCAATGATCGCCAGACGGTGACTCCAACTGGCGTGTCACGTCCATATGAGTCAGCTCGTAGGGAGCCAACCAGGGCGCGAAGATGGCCACGAAGGCCACCACCCCCAGGACGACGATCCCGAAGTAGGCAAGGGGGCTGAGCCGTTCGAGATGGTCCTTGCGTATCCCCAATTTTGTGAGCTGTGATAGCACGCGCACTCTCTAGTCGTAGCGAATTCTCGGATCGACCATCCCGTAGACGAGATCGGTCAAAAGATTGACGACGACATAGCTAAAAGAGATGAACAGCACGCAGCCCTGAACGACGAGATAATTGCGCGCTTCAATGCCGTCGAGAAGCATGGTTCCCACGCCGGGACGGGCGAAAATCTTTTCGACGATAATAGCGCCGGTCAATAGGGCGCCGAACTGCAATCCGATGATGGTCACCACCGGAATCAGGGCATTGCGAAGGGCGTGTTTCAATACCACACGAGCCCGCGAGACACCCTTTGCCTTGGCAGTGCGCACAAACTCCCTGTTGAGCACCTCCAGCATGCTCGACCGGGTCATGCGCATCAATTTGGCGCTCATCGCGGTGCCCAGCGTGATGGCCGGCAACACCAGAGCTGTCAGGCCCGTGACCTGTGCACCTGGATTGGGCAATACCTGTAGGGTCAGGCTAAAGAGGATCAAGAGCATCGGCCCCAACCAGAAGTTGGGTATCGAGATCCCCATCAAGGAGATGACGGCCGATGTATTATCGATCCACGAATAGGGCCGGATGGCGGCGATGATCCCCAGCGGAATTCCGATTAAGATGGCAAAGAACATCGCCGCCAGGGCGAGCTCGAAGGTGGCCGGAATGACCTCCACGAGCTGTTCGGCAACGGTCACGCCCGGCTGATCGCATAATTCACCAAACGACAGATCGAAGACATCCTGCCAGAATAGTAAATATTGGTTCCACAGCGGCTCATCGAGATTGAGACACTCGCGCATCTGCTCTTTGTCGACTTCCAACGCCTGTTCGCCGAGGATCGACTCCACCGGATCGCCTGGTACGGCGCGCAGGATGAAGAACACCAGGGTGACGACCCCGAAGAGGACGATAAAGGAGGTAAAAAACCTGCGGACGAGAAATCTGGTCATAGAACCCGTGGTTGGCTCACGGAAAAAGGATGATGACCGGAGACGAGGTGCCTATTTGCACCTGATGATCGACGGCCAAAGTAATTGGTTTGCTCCACCGGCGCAATGGCCTCGGCGAGGCCCGCATCCGGGCCACCGAAGAGGAGCCGTTGCGCGACCCGGTGATCAGCGGTTACCTTCGCTGTCGAAAGCCACGACTAACCCATTCGTCTCGGATTTCAGGCATGGGTTAATCAAAAACAAGGAAGGCGAGATGTTGTTGGTCATCGACGTGGGAAATACAAATACCGTGCTCGGCGTCTATCAAGCGGGCAAACTCAAGCGGCATTGGCGCTTGCAAACCCATCACGGGCGCACCAGCGATGAGCATGGGATTTTCCTTCGCCAGCTCTTCGAGTTATCGGGACTCGAAGCCGGCGAGGTCACCAACGCCATCATCAGTTGTGTTGTTCCTCCGATGGAGGGAACGATGGTGCAGATGATCTGCGATTATTTCGCCTGTGAGCCCACCATTGTCGGCGAGGATATCGCCGCTGGCATGCCCGTTCTCTACGATCATCCCAATGCCGTCGGTGCCGACCGCCTGGTCAACGCCGTGGCGGCCTGGCAGCGTTGCAAGTCCGCGTTGATCGTCGTCGACTTCGGTACTGCGACGACATTCGACGCAATCTCGGTGCGCGGTGAGTACCTCGGCGGGGCGATTTGCCCGGGGATTACCGTCTCCAGTGAGGCCTTGTTTCGAGCGGCCAGTAAGCTGCCCCGTGTGGAGTTGGGAAAACCATCGGATGTCATCGGCCGCAATACGGTGCATTCGATTCAGGCCGGTTTGCTCTACGGTTATATCGGACAGATACGGGAGGTGGTGACCCGAATGAAAGAGGAGTTGGAGGGACCGGTTCAGGTTATCGCCACCGGTGGTCTGGCCTCGTTTTTCGCCGACGAGACGGACATCATCGATACCGTCGATGAGTTGTTGACCCTCGAGGGCCTTCGAATCATTTACGAACAAGAACAGGAAGACACCTAAAAAAAATGCCCATCGGTGCGGAGCCGATGGGCATTTTCGTCGTCACAACTTATCTCGACGATTGAATCAATCGTCGTCTTCGTCGCTTTCTTCTTCTACTTCATCTTCATCTTCATCTTCATCTTCGTCACTTTCCTCTTCGTCTTCCTCTTGTTCAGCAAGCTCTTCTTGGGCCTCGGCCCGGCGTTCGGCGGCCTCCTCGAGTTCGTCGGCGCGCTCCTGGGCGTCGGCGTCTTCTTCGAGAGCGTCGTCGTCTCCCCGCAACAGGGCTTCGATGATCTCGTCGTCGGTCATTGGTTCTCGTTCCGGTGCGATCTCGGCGGTGAGCATGTCATGAGCGCCTTCAAAATCACCGACGGCCATTGCCGACAGGGGCTGAAAAAATGCCACTGAAATCATGACCGTCAAAATGATGCCAAAGCTGCACAGGGCGGTCGGAAATTCTTTGCCGGCGACTTCCAGCTTCTTGAACGCAAAATAAAAGGTGTAGGGTGGAAATAAGATCACGGCCCAGCCGACCTTCGTACCCAGGCGAAACCCATATTTGGCAAGCTTAATCGCGCCGACGAAGTAAGAAACGACCCCAGCCAACAGAAGAACTGTCAAGGCCACCAGTACCATGAAACCTCCGTAGGTGTCGGCGCCCCAGTGGCACCAACGGTTTGCAGACCATTTTGGTGTACCTGACGACCATAAACGGTGTCAACCGCGACGCACTACAATGGACAGACAACTAGACGATCCGAACTTGAATTTTTGGACGTCATGACGACAATGAGCGGCGATTCATTTTGTCGACCATCACGGGTGGTGTGATCATTTGTAGCTGCCCGGGCCAACACCAACGCTAAGGAACAACGCAATGAGCGAATTTCATATTGACCGGCGCGATATCGATTTCATTCTCTACGATCATCTCGGGATCGAGGACCTATTGGAGCTTCCGCGCTACGAGGGATTCGATCGAGAGACTTTCGATATCATTTTGAGCCAGGCCCAGCGCTTTGCCGCGGAGCGATTGGCGCCGACCAATCAGGACGCCGACCAGCAGGGATGTCGTATCGAGGACGGTCAGGTCTATCTGCCGGACTGTTACGAGGAGCTCTACGACGAGTTTTGCCAGATGGGCTTATTCGCTCCGGTCAACAACCCCGAATTGGGAGGGATGGGATTGCCCCACACCCTGGGGGTGGCATTGATCGAATTGTTCATCAGCGCTCATCCGTCGTTTATGTTCACCCCTGGATTGACCACCTCGGCGGCTCATCTGATCGAGGAGCACGGCAATGAAGAATACGTCGAGACCTATTGCGAAAAGATGTTCACCGGCGAGTGGTCGGGAACGATGTGTCTGACCGAACCGCAAGCGGGCTCGGCGCTCGGTTCGCTGACCACGGCGGCCGTGCCGGTGGAGGGGGAGGATTATTACCAGATTCGCGGTAATAAGATCTTTATCTCCGCCGGGGATCACCAGCTCACGGACAATATTGTTCATCTCGTGTTGGCCCGGGTCGAAGGCGATCCGGGTGGAACAAAGGGCATCAGCCTGTTCATCGTGCCGAAGCGCCGAATCGATGAAGATGGGAGCGTCGGCGAACTCAACGACGTCACGATCACCAATATCGAAGAGAAGATGGGCATCCACGCCTCGCCGACTTGTGCCATGTCCTTTGGCGATGACGGTGAATGTCGCGGATGGCTCGTCGGAGAGCGGTGCAATGGTCTGCAATATATGTTTCAGATGATGAACGAAGCCCGTCTGGTGACCGGCCTGCAGGGAGTGGCGATTGGGAACGCCGCCTTTCAGAGTGCATTGGAATATGCGCGAGAGAGAAAACAAGGGCCAAAGGTCACCGATCGCAGCGACGACAAGCAGGACGTGGCCATATTGGAGCACCCCGACGTGCGCCGAAATCTGATGATTATGAGGGCCTACGGCGAGTCGATCCGGGCCTTGACCTACAATACGGCCCACATCAGCGACTACGCCATTTACGGTCAGGACGAGCAGCAGCAGGAACGGGCCCAGGACTTGCTCGATCTCTTGACCCCGATCTGCAAGGCATTCAGCACCGATATCGGCTTTGAGATGACCGAATTGGCGATGCAGGTCCTCGGAGGCTACGGCTATATCAAAGAATACGGCATCGAGCAGCAGATGCGGGACGTCAAGATCGCCTCGCTCTACGAAGGGACCAACGGAATTCAGGCCCTCGATCTATTGGGTCGCAAGATGCGTCAAAAAGGTGGGGCATTATTCATGAGTTGGGTTCAGGAGGCGACGCAATTTCTGGCTCCCCTGTTGGAGGATGACAATTTCTCGGAATTGGCGGCGGAAGTCGACGAGGCCAAAAATTCGCTCACCGAAGCGGTGTTCAGTTTTCAGGCCAAGGGCAAAGAAGATCCGGAGTATCCCTTGCAGCACGCCACACCTTTTTTGCGGATCTTCGGTCATGTGGAGTCGGCGCGCCTGTTGCTGAGGCAGGCCACCATTGCCCGCGGCAAGCTCGAAGAGATGTGGGAAGACGAAGGTATCGACGCCGATGACGACGATGCTCGCAGCGCATTTATCGAGCGAAATGGGGAGGTGCGCTATCTCGAAAATAAGATCAAGACGGCCTCGTTTTTCATCCATCAGCTATTGCCCCGAATTCAGGGCTATTTCAAGAGCATCCAATCCGACGACCGCAGCGCCCTTGATATCGCGCTATAGAGAGTTGGTGACCGTCAGATAGGTCCAAGCGCTGGAGCCGGAACGCTGAAGTATCAGTGCGGGCATTTGCTTGACGGTGAATAGGCCCCTTGATAGAACCAGCGAACGGTTTGGACGTATGGCCGGATGCGCCTTTATAAGCTTGATGATTCAGGCACAGCACAGTCGCCACGAAGTGGCTAAAGCGAATGTGCCCGCCG
>SKPJ01000495.1 GCA_007119595.1 Myxococcales bacterium | reverse complement strand
TCACATTTCCACGAAGTTTAGTTTTTTGTGATTTATAATGCTTATTTCTGACTAAGCATTCCTTTTGGTTCGAGCGAGACTTGCCTTGGAGTCGGGGTGAACAGGTTGAAGCTGGGTTTGAAGTGCGGGTCGCTTGCGCGACTCGATGCCAGGGATGGCATCGCACCAGTGTGGGTTGGCGCGACTCGATGCAACGGATGGCATCGCTCCAGCGTATGTGTTGGATCGCGTCTATCCGCCAAGGTTTGCGAATCTGTCGAGTTTGTCGTCGGGGCCATCGCCGGTGGTGAAGGTGGTGTCTTCGTCGACCGGTGTCAGGCATTTTTTCCATCCCCAGACTCGGGCCCGCCGGAGGGCTTCGACGAGGTGGGCCGTCGACTGTCCGGTCAGGACTTCGTCGAGCATCTCCAGGTGCTCCTCGGGTACCTCGTCGAGGCCCTCGCGGCGGGCCATCTCGTCGATGAGCTTCCAGCGCAACTCCTTGGTCGGGGGCTCGACCTCCAGGATCTGGTCGATGCGCCCCGGCCGGCGCATGGGGGCTGGCAATTTTTGGTGGTCATTGGTGGTAAAGAGCACGAAGGGGATGTCGCTGTATCCCTCCTCGAAGAGGCGCAGCTTGGACTCCAGACTGTGCTCGCCCACCCGGTCGACGTCATCGACGATGACCATGTCGGGCTGCAATAGGTCGACCACACTCGCCCAGGTGCCACAGCGCACTTTCTCGTAGTACTCCGGCGTCAGCAACATCGTTCGCTGTGCCAGCTCGGCTGCTGCGTGCAGACAAAAGGTGGACTTTCCACAGCCCGGCGGGCCCTGAACCAAGATGCTTCGGCGGTAGCCGTCGCGTCGAAAGGCCTGCCACTGCTCCAGGCACTCCGTAAGCGAGCCATAGTAGCGAGCCTCTTTGACCGGAAGCGTTCGGCAACTGGTCCCGCCATCTCCCACATCGTCCAATAACACCACCTTTCGATCGCGCCAGAAACAACGGCCGATGCCGTCGTATAGCTTCTCGCGCCCGTCGGCTTCGCGGTAGTACGTCGTGCGTCCTGCGTGGAGCCCGTGATCGCTGCGATCGAAGCAAAGACGGGCTCCGTTGGGTAGCTCTATGCGGTATAAACGCACCCGATCCTCTTCGTGAACCAGCTCCGCGTCGGAGCGCTCGATGAGCGCCTCGAGGACGAAATCGGCGTCGAGCTGAATCTGTCGATACCCGTGGAGCCTCAGCCACTCGCCAACAGATTCGAATTCGTGCTGAAGCAAAAAGGAGTGATCATCGGCCCGGCTATTTTGCCAGCCGCAAACTCTGGCCCGGCGCAGGATCTCCACCACATGAGCCGTCGAAAATTTATCGAAGGCATCGAGCAGCCGGTCCATCTCGCCGGGGGGAATCTCCACCCCTTCCCGGCCGGCCAACTCACCGATGATCTCGCGGCGCATCGCATCTTCGGGCTCATCGAAGGCGATGATCCGATCGATGCGGCCCGGGCGGCGCAACGCACCGGGAAGGCGCGTGTGATCATTGGAGGTGACCAATACGAGCGGGATCTCGCACAATCCCTCCTCGAAGAAGGCCAGCTTGTCGTCCAAATTGCCGAATCGCCTGCTGTGATGCCGCGGGTGTCGGCCACCGGCGCCGAGTCGGTCGATGTCGTCGATGACGAGCACATCGGGGTTGACCAACTCCAGTAGGAGTAACCACTTATGAAGGTCCAATTCGCCGATCAGTCCGAAGCTGGCGATGACCACCCGTTCGCCGAGCTCTCGGGCGGCGTGGCAACACAGAGTGGTCTTGCCGCAGCCCGGGGGGCCCTGCAGCAAGATATTTCGACGCACGCCGCGGCGCTGGAATTGGCGCCACCGATCGATGAGGTTCAGGTGCTCTCCGTAGTATTGATGGCGCTCCAGATCGACGGGACGCATGGTCACCTGGCTGGCGGAGGCATCGAAGTGCAGGCATTGCTGGTCTCGCCACAGGTCATTGCCCAACACCTGCAATACAGTGCGGCGACCACACCGGTCACTCTGATAGTGAAGGACCGCCTCACCGCGCGGCCTGTGGTCGATCTCGACGCATACGAAGACCCCTTCCTCCAATTCGATAGCGATCAGCTCCTGGGAGTCCTCGCGGTACAGCGTTCTCCCCTCGTGGCGCCGGATCAACTGTTGGAGTAGCGCATGGGGCACATCGACGGCCATGTCGAATCCGGTCTTGCGGCGGGCCTCGTTGGGTGTGTCATAGCGGCGTGGAGCCCCCGAGGCGTGATCCATGAGCCGCCCCGCAAACTCGGCCCAGGTGCCCGGCCTAGTGGGCGAGAGATCACCGACCAGATCGGAGAGATCCTCCACCTTTTGGCGCGACTCGTCGAGGCGTTCTCGAACCTCCGGTGATACCTCGACCTCGCCGCGAAAGAGGCGGCTTCCGGCCGCAAAGATCGCTCCGTAGATTGCTCCGTTGATTGGCAACATTTCGACTCCCTGTATCCCTATATTAGCATGACCAGACCGCTCATGGTTCTCTGTCTCAACACCCCTTTCGGAGACGGTCTGCACCGCGGTAACTAATATTTTGACCCTTCGAGCATC
>SKPJ01000107.1 GCA_007119595.1 Myxococcales bacterium | reverse complement strand
TAGATTGTTCCCATCCGGAAACTAACTCGTGGTATCGAATTACCTTCTCAATAGCCCATCAGAGCGATAGCCCGTCAAATCAGCATCTTCATAGGTGAGGGGATTGGGTGGGTCGTGATAGAGTCGTGCAAAATCAAACCCGGCGACGTGGGAGAGTGGTGATGGAAGAGCGCAGTTATGAGGACGTAGAAGAGCTGATCGATCGGGTGATCGATGAGCGAGGACGGCGGCTGAAAGTCGGGTTTCCGCTGGGTTTGGGAAAGCCCAGTCATATCGTCAATGCTCTGGTTCAGAGAGCTCTGGACGGGCAGATCGAAGATCTGGAGATCTATACGGCGCTGAGCTTGTCGGTGCCGGACCCGGGGGATAATCCGCTGCAGCAGCGCTTGATGGAGCCCATCGTCGATCGACTCTTCGGCGACGTTCCCGATCTGGATTACGTCGGACTTCGGGCAAAGGGTGAGTTGCCGGAGCATATCCGGATCCACGAATTTTATTATCCCCCGGGATCGCTTCTCTCCTCGTCGGTGGCGCAGCGCCATTACCAATGCGTCAATTTCACGGATGCCTTTCGGGAGATGAAGGAAGCGAATCTCGACCTGATCGGCCAGATGGTGGCTCCGTCGGAGAAGGGATGGGATTTGAGCTGCAATACGGATCTGTCGGTGGAGCTCTTTCCCAAATTTCACCGGCGCGCCGATGGCGATCGGCCGATGCTGGTGGCTCAGGTCAACCGCCGGCTTCCGCCGATGGGAGAGTCGGCGGTATTGCCGGAGAATACCTTCGACGCCGTACTCGACGATGAGCGCTATGACCACGAGTTGTTCGGACTTCCGAGCATGCCGGTCTCCGATACGGAGTATGCCATCGGATTGCGGGTCGCCTCGCTGTTGCGCGATGGGGGAACGGTGCAGATCGGTATTGGCGGGTTGGGCGAGGCCCTGTCCTGGGGTGCGATTTTGCGCCATGAAGACCCGGAGTGTTTCGCTCAAATTCTCGAGGATCTGGGGCCGACGAAAGAGGAGGAGCGCCTGGTCGAGCGATGGGGTGGAACGGGGAGCTTCGAGAAGGGGTTGTACGCGGCGACGGAGATGTTTGTGGAGGGACTGCTCCATATGGAGCGGCGCGGCGTGTTGTCTCGGGCCGTAGAAGACGACGTGGTCCTTCACGGGGCGTTTTATCTGGGCTCGCCGCAATTTTATGAGAAATTGTGGAATCTCGACGAGGAGGAGCGCCGCCGGTTTTCGATGCGCAGTGTGCGCTTTACGAATCTGTTATACGGCGACGAGGATAATAAACGACAACAGCGGGTGGATGCTCGCTTTATCAACTCGGCGATGATGATCACCGGCCTGGGAGCAGCGGTCTCCGATGGGCTGGAGGACGGCCGAGTGGTCAGCGGCGTCGGTGGGCAATACGAGTTTATCGCCATGGCGCACGCCCTGAGTGATGGGCGCTCGGTATTGATGGTGCCGGCGACGAGAACTTCTCGCGGGGAGGTGCATTCCAATATCGTGTGGAATTACGGCCATTGCACCATTCCCCGGCATCTGCGCGATATCGTGGTCACCGAATACGGGATCGCCGATCTGCGCGGAAAATCCGACGAGGAGGTCGTAAAAGCCCTCGTCGGTGTCTGCGATGCGAGATTTCAACGGGGGTTTGTCGAAAAAGCCAAGAGTGCCGGCAAATTGTCGGCTTCCTGGGAGATTCCCGACCGGATGCGCCAAAACCGGCCCCAAAAGATCGCCGACGGCCTCGCCGTGTATCGACGGGAGGGGACGATTCCGCGCTGTCCCTTCGGTAGCTCCTTGACCGACGTGGAGCTCGACCTGGTGGAGGCGCTGCAGCATCTGAAGGGATTGGTGGAAGATGTGCAATCGTGGCGACTGCCCGAGATGTCGGGCAGCAATGTGGCGCGGGCCCTCGGAGATATCGAGAAATGGGATCAGCATCTGGGTCGAATGGGACTTCGGGAGCCCGAGTCGATGCGCCAGCGCGTGTTGCGGCGCGCTCTGGTGTACGGGCTCAAAGAAATAGGGCGCTGAACAGGTGACGGGAAATGACGGTGGTTTTCCTAGTCTCTGCGATCATGATAACAATGGCTGAAGCAAGTTTTGTCACTTCACTGAATCACTGGTGCGCGTGCGACAGTCGGGCGACGACGTTTTGGGTATAGGACGGTGTGCAAATGAGCCAGAAAACCAAGAAAAAGACCGGTCTCGAACGCGGTGAACGCATTCGGAATCGCTATATTGTGGAAGGAGAACTCGGCCAGGGCGGATTTGCCCATGTTTACAGCGCTCGTGACGAGGTCATCGAGCGAACTGTGGCGGTCAAGGTATTGGACGTACAGGGCTTCGGATCGGACGACGAAGATCAAAAGCGGGCGCGCAAGCGATTTTTGCGCGAAGCCAGGGTGGCGGCCAGGATCGCCCATCCCAGTGTGGTTGATATCTATGACTTCGGGCTTCTAGAGAGTACGGATGCCCCGTTTATCGTGATGGAGTTTCTCGACGGCGACAATCTATATAATCAGATCTACGGCAAGGGGGCGCTGGCGCCGTCATGGCTGTTGCCGAATTATTGCGATGTCCTCGACGCCCTCGGTGAAGCGCACCGCGAAGATATCATCCATAAGGATTTAAAGCCGGGAAATATCTTTTTGAATCGGCCCGGCACTCGCCGTGAGGTGTGGAAATTGGTCGATTTTGGCATCGCCCATATCAACACCACCTCGGACGCCAGGTTGACGAAGAAGGGCTTTTTGTCGGGAACGCCTCAATATTTGCCGCCGGAGTATATTCAGGCCCAAGAGGTGTCCACCCAGATGGACGTCTACCAGATGGGGCTGACCTTGGTCGAAGCACTGACCGGATCGCCGGCCATCTCGGAGCGAAAACCGTTCAAGGCGGCGATGAAGCATATCGAGGGAGATTTGGACGTGCCCCAAGATCTGTGGGACTCACCGCTGGGCCCGGTATTGGAGCGCGCGCTGGCCATCGAGCGAGACGATCGATTTCCCACGGCGCTGGAATTTGCGGATGCGCTGGCCGAAGTGGATCCGGCATCGGTGCCGTCGCGGGCAAGAGCCGGTGCACACCAACCCTGAAGGCTTTTTGAAGTACACTTTTCCGAACTCCGGTGTCAGAAGATACCAAACACCACAACACCAGGGGGGTGAAGTCGCGGCGCTCCGAAGCGAGCGCCGCGATTCGAGCTTTGCCATCGACTCAATCCTTGGGGGCGATGTTGATCTGGTAGTCTCCATCGGGGTGATTGTCCTGGATGAAGATGAAGTATTGCTCCCCTTCCGTGGCCTCGAATTCAACAGTTGCGAAGTGGGTGGATCCACCTTCGTCGCAACCCAATTCAAAGCCGCTGCAGGAGTCCTGGCGGACGTAGAGGACCAGGTCTGCGAAAGCGAAGGCGCCCTCAGTATCGATGACGTAGGTCTCTGAGGTTGGAGCTGTCCAACGGTAGATGAGCTCGGGACCGGGCGGGCCGCAGGTTCCACGGGTGTAGTTGCCGGCGAATCCCCAGACATTGCCAGCGGCCAGATTATCACCCGTCTGTTCACCGAGGTCGGTGGCGCAGTCCGGGTCCTCGCAGTCGGTAAGTCCGTTGCCGGAGTTGTCCTGGCCGGTAAAGCATAAGCCGGCTTCCGTGGAGGGGGGCTCGATGGTGGGCATGATGGTTGGCACCCATCGGTTGAAGGGGGCGGAATCTGCGCGTTGGTTATCACCTAATTGACCGTAGTCGTTGAGCCCCCAGCAGGCGAGCTGGCCTTGCTCCAAAATAGCACAGGTGTGGGAGTTGGCGGTACTGATGGACAGCCCTTGGACGTTTTGGATATTCGATACATGTTGGGCGGTATTATAATCATCCGATACATCGCCGATGCCGAGTCTTCCATCGTCTACACGTCCCCAGCAGTAGACCTCGCCATCGCTGCGCAATGCACAAGAAGTATTGATGCCGGCGCTGACCCGGTCGACCGTTCCTCCGATGCCTTGTACGCCTACGGGAGTGGAGGATGAATCCCAGTTGCCATCGCCGAGTTGTCCCCTGGTGCCATTTCCCCAGCAAAAGACATTCCCGACGTCTGTTACGGCACAGTTATGGGAGTTCCCCGTAACAACGTCGGTGATAGTGTAGGGCAGTTCAATGACTTCCACCGGGATATCGGATTGGACCTGGGTACCGTCTCCCAGGCGTCCGGCACTGTTGTTTCCCCAGCAGTACACATCGCCGTCGGCGAGCGCACAGCTATGTTGATAGGAAGCGGAGACAAGGATTGCAGAGTCCGGTAATTCATCGCTGACCGGGACGGGCTCCAGTCGTTGCTCCTTGGTGCCGTCGCCGAGTCTTCCATGGGAATTTCTGCCCCAGCAATAGACCTGTCCGTCCTCGATTGCACAGGCGTGTTCGTTGCCTGTGGTGATCGTCGATGCGTCGGTGATCTCGGATACCGGGGTGGGTACTGCACTGAGCTCAGCGGTGCCATTACCGAGTTGGCCGTAGGAATTTTGGCCCCAGCATTGGACTTCGCCCGTTTGCAGCAGAGCACAGGAGAAGTTTCGGCCCGTACTGATCGCGATGGCGTTGTCGATCCCTTCGACTTCGTTGGGTTCGCGGCGCTCATGATCGCTGTCGTCTATCCCGTCGCCGAGTTGCCCGAGGGAACCGCGTCCCCAGCAGATGACGGTTCCGGATGCCAGTAGGGCGCAGCTATGTTGAAAGCCGGTGCTCACGTCGATGACCTCCATCACGGTGTCGTCCTGGTCGCATTGACCGGCTTCGCAGGCCGTGGTGCCACCGCAGGTGTTGCCGCAGGTTCCACAGTTTTCGGGGTCGGTCTGGGTATCGGTACAGGTATCGCTTTCGGGGCAATAGGTCAGGCTGTCGTCATTGCATTCGATGTCGCAACTGCTGTCGACGCACATCGCTTCGGCGTCTGATTCGCCGGTGGTGCAGGGCTCGCCGCAGTCGCCGCAGTGGTCGAGGTCGGTTTCAGTATCGACGCACTCACCACTGCACAGAGTAAATCCGTCGTCGCAGACGCAGTCGCCACTGTGGCAGACGGAGTTGGGACCACAGTCGGTGCCGTCGGGGGCGTCGGAGAAGGTGTCGGTGGATTGGCTGGGATCGCAGATCGAGCAGACATCACCATCGTCGGTATCACCGTCGGCTACGCAGACTCCGCCGATCTCGCAATCGGTGCACTCCACTTCACAGCTTCCCGCGGTGCACATCGCTTCGGCGTTGGGGTCGGTGGTAGAGCAGGGGTCATTGCAAGTACCGCAGTGGTCGAGGTCGGTATCGGTGTCGACGCATTCGCCGTCGCATAGGGTGAATCCGTCGTCGCAGACGCAGTCGCCACTGTGGCAGACGGCGTTGGAATCGCAGTCCGTTCCGTCCGGGGCGTCTACGAAGGCGTCCGTGGATTGGGTGGAATCACAGACCGAGCAGACGTCGTCGCCGTCGGTATCGCCGTCGGCATAGCACACGCCGTCGATCTCACAGGGACAGCCGCAGATATTGGGGATGTCGGTGCCGCATTCGGCATCACCGGTGCATTCGCCGCAGTCGACATCGTCGAGCTCGCTCCAGCCGTTGCAAATATCGCCGGGCGTGACCATTCCACATTCGGCATTGGCGTAGGTGCATACGGCGCTTGGGTCGCTATCGTCGATTTCGGGACATGCACAGATATTGGTGTCCAATTCGGCGTCGTCGTCGGCGAGCAAACAGATCTCGGGTTCTACGCAGGCCAGCTCATTGGTGTCCGCGCAATCGACGGTGCGCTGGTCGTCACAATTGTCGTCGCCGCTAAAGGAGCCGCACTCAACCTGGTGGCGATCGCAAAACTCCTCATCCGATTCGGGTTCGCATTCCTCGCCGACATCGTCGTCGCCGGCGTCAGGATCACCTGCGTCGTCTGTGCCGGTGTCGTCTGTGCCAGTATCGTCTATGCCCGTATCGTCTGTGCCGGTGTCGTCGGTTTCGCCGACATCGTCGTGATCGTCGCCACCGGTGTCGTCGACGGATGCATCGAGATCCCCTCCGACATCGTCGACGCCGACATCCCCGGCGGGGGGAAGGCTGTCTACCCAGCTTCCATCGTGGCAGATCAGATTGTTGTCGATGGCCCCCTCCTCATCGCAGTCGTCGCCCGGTTGGACACCGACGGGATCGTCGGAGGAACTGCAGGCGGCAAATAGAATCATCGATGTGACGATGACGAGGTATATAAGAGTTTGTTTCGAGTAGATATTCATCGTAGAAATCCGAGCATTGGTTGGGAATATACGTCAGACCGCTCCACAATTGTCGGTGGGCACTCGAATGTCAAATTTGGAATATGCGCAGCAGGCTGCAAGGGCGCGGACGTGGGACGTTTGACGACGATTTTCCCCATGAGGTCGATCCACCACCGTCTATTTGAGGGTCGAAATTACAATTTGAGGGTTGAATGGTTCGTCGTATCGGTGGGTTGCGTCGCTTTGTTGCGGATAAGGTCGGTAGTCAGGCCAGGGCACTTTCGTTGCCGGAATCGCGCACGAAGATACAACTGGCGCCGGTTTCATCGACCATGTGGCGTACGAAACCGAGATCGGGGGCGGAGTTCAGGCCGAATATATTGAGGTCTGCGCGCGGGGCATTGGCTACGAAGTCATCAAACGAGCCGGATTCGAGGACGATCTGGGTGTCGGGGAGGCGAGCGATGGTGAGCAGATCAGTGAGAAATTGCTGAGCCTTGGACAGATCGTCTTCGTCCTCAACGACCATGATAATGCGAAGTGTGGCGTTCCAGTTTCTTTGTAATTTATATGCCAACAACAGGGAGAGATCGAGGTTTCCGATATCCATCGACAATCCCCAATTGGGAGCCCGGTCATGGATCCAGACGTTGACCGTCTGGCGCCGTCCAAGACCAGTGGTGCGGTGGGGGGCGAATAAAAGGCTTCCCAGCTCTTCTTGCTCTGCTATTTGAACGATTTTTTTGTAATCCAGCTTTTCGGTGATCTCCTCGGGCATTCTCAAAAAGACGGTGTTGGGCCGGGGAAATGCGCCGCGAGCGGTCTGCATGCCGGCGATGAGGCCCCGGGAGAGGCTGTCACTTTCGATGGCGATCCAGTTGGCGAATACACCGCGGGCCCGAAAGTCATTCGACAGGGAGTCGAGTTGTTCCGCTAGATCGGTGCCATCTTTGTCGGGATGGATGCCCACCAATTTGACGGAGCCCTTGGGATAGGCCAAGTCCTGAATAAATAAGAAGGCACCGCGGAGTTCGTCGGGATCGCGGACGGCGACCATGAGGTTTGGCTTCCAGGCTCTCTCCTGCATCGCCGGCAGATCCCAGACCCGTTTTGCGGCCCACTCGGCGATGGAGATGAACATCCCACTTCGCACATCGCCAAACGGAGCGTCCAGGCTTCGTCGGGCCATCAGAATATAGGCCCCCATGACCAGTGCCAGGGCCACCAGGCTGAAGACCGGATTGATGATGAACATGGCAAATAGACAGCCGATCATACCGATAAAAGAGACGATGCGGGGAACCCGGAACAGGGGGCGAAAGCTGACCAGGTCCAGAGTCTGCTCGAAAAAGACCACGACGTTGATCATCATATAGGTGATCAGAAAGAACATGGTGATCAGCGGTGCGATGGCGTTTAGGTCGCGCAGTAATAGAGCGAGAAACGCGATGGCGGCGGTAATGATGAGTGCATTCTGCGGTTCACCGTCGGCTCGTCGGGTCGACAGCCATTGGCTTCGGGGCAACACGTTATGAGTGCCCAGGGCCTGTAGGATGCGCGGTGCGCCGACCATGGAGGCCAATCCCGACGAAAACGTGGCCCCCAATAGACCGGCGAGCACGAAATAGTCGCCGAGCCAGGCCTTATCGACCATGATGGTGTAATTGGACGCCAATTCGGCGGGGGTTGCGGAGGCGGCAATCCAGATGGCGAGAAAGACGTAGACCACCACGGCGGTGGCGATGGCGGCCATGGTTCCGATGGGAATCGCCTTGCGTGGATCCTTTAGATCACCGGACATATTCAGTCCCGCCATGATCCCCGTGGCGGCGGGAAAGAAGACGGCAAAGACCACCCAAAAAGAGGTGCCGTCGAAATACGGTGGTTCACCGGGGAAGGTACCCCACAATTGGATATCTCCCAGCTCGTATTGCATCGATCCCGTGGCGGCGGCGATGCCCACCGAGACCAGCGACAGGGCGACGATACCGAGGATGACGTATTGGATGCGAAACGCGGTTTCCGCGCTCTTGTAAGCGATGCCGACGATGATCCCGAAGACGATGATGTCAACGAGCAGAGCCGGATGGTTGGGAAATAAAAATTGCCACCCCTCTCGAAAGCCGAAGATATATAAGGTGATCGCCAGAGCCTGCGCCAGAAATAGCGGCAGACCGACGCTTCCCCCGACCTCGAGGCCCAGCGATTGGGAGATGATGGAATAAGCGCCGCCGGCGCCGATGCGGATATTCGTCGTAAACGACGACATCGCAAGGCCGGTGGCGGCGGTGATGGAGAAGGCGATCAAGATGATCACCAATCCACCCAGGATGCCAGCGTTACCCACCACCCACCCCAGGCGCAGGTACATGATGACGCCGAGGATGGTTAAAAGGGTGGGGACGTAGACGCCGGCGAAGGCGCCGAATTTCTTCGGTCCCGATGCGACCTCGTCGGGGGTTGGAGAAGACTCAACAGACATCCATTATCCCATCAAAAAAGTTATCAACGGGGACAATCATCTCGATGGTGATGGTGGTGTATCTGAGGCAGAAGTCAAAAAAGGGCGTTCGGTTACGGGGCTTCACCGCCGTCTGTGATCTGCCAATCGTGGTCGTCGATCAGTGATTGGCGGCTGTCGGCGGCCTCGCCGCCGGAGTATTCAGAGGTGCCGCCGTGGAATTTGACCCCGGTTTGGACATTTTGGGAGGCCCATCCGGTAAGCAGCGCGTCGTAATTTTCGGTGGAGAGTTGTGACTCGTCGAACATCCCGGTCATGTCGGTGACAGAGGAGATATCCCAGTCGCCGATGTCCTGGTCGAAACTTGCGGCATCGAAGAACATCCACCACATCTGGGTGACGTTGGAGACGTCCCAATCGCCGATGTCCTGATTAAAGCTGGAGGCGAAGGAAAACATCCGATTCATGTCGGTGACGTTGGAGACGTCCCAGTCACTGATGTCCCGGTCAAAGCTCGATGCTTCGCCGAACATGGCGGTCATATTGGTGACCGAGGAGACGTCCCAGTCTCCGATGTCTTGGTCAAAGCTCGATGCCTTCTGAAATGTCTGATGCATGTCGGTGACGTTAGAGACGTCCCAGTCGCCGATATCCCGGTCAAAGCTCGATGCACCACCGAATAATTGACGCATATTGGAGACCGAGGAGACATCCCAGTCACCGATGTCACCGTTGAAGTCCGGTGCACTGGCGAATAATCCGGCCATGTCGGTGACATTGGAGACATCCCAATCACCAATTTCCTGATCGAAGCTCGAGGCACCCCGAAACATCCATCGCATTCTGGTGAGATTGGAGACGTCCCAGGCGCCGATATCTCGATCAAAACTGGATGCCCCGCGGAAAGCCGATTGCATACTCTCCACCGGGGAGACGTCCCAATTGCCGAGGTCATCGTCGAAATTCGAAGCGCCCCAGAAGATGCCATCGAGTGCTGTGACCGACGATAGATCCCAGTTTTCGATGCCAGGTATGGTGGTCAGAGTTTCGCATCCGCGAAAGGCCTCCACGAGTGTGGTCGTGCCGCTTAGATCCAACGTGTCGTCGGCGCTGATATGCAAGTTGGAGGCGCCGCGAAAATAGCCACCGGAGTCGCCGAGTTTTAGAGGGCCCCAGCGGTGGATTTCGATGAGTTTTTCGGCGTCTTCAGTGTTGTCGAGTTTCAAGAATTGGTCGTGCCGATCTTGGTCCCAGGTTTCGAAGTCTTCGAGGTCCCAGTCCTCTTCGATTTCACCGAAACTCCATCCCTCG
>SKPJ01000278.1 GCA_007119595.1 Myxococcales bacterium | reverse complement strand
GATTCAATATCATGCACCAACGCTACAAAACCATTGCCTCCGGGGTGTTTATCCTGGCTCTTTTGACCGGTTGTTCCTCCGGGGATAGCCTGTCGGAGCAGTCCGGTGAAGAGGAGGGTGAACGTACCGTCGAGGAGCGCTATGGGGCGCTGTCGGCAGAATTTGTCTATCCCCGCCGGGGCCCCGATCAGGGAGTCCAGTTGCAGGCCCAATTTCTCGATGCCCGCGGGGTGGCCGTGGAGCCGGCCCTGGAAGCTCTGGAGGTCTGGATGCCGCGCCGGGGTTTGGAGGTCGATACCTGTGTTTTCGATGATGGCGCCGCCGTTGCCTCACAGCGAAGTGAGCCGGTCTCGCTGCATCTGCTAGACCTCGGCGATATCGAGGTGCGAGCTCCAGATCAGCGCGTCGTCCTCGCGCCACGGCGTCTTCCCGATCTGCTCAGTTCGTTTTACGGCGTGGTTTACGGAAGTGAATGGAGCGAATGGGCCAGCGATAATTTCGTGGACTATATTCCGGGAGCGACCTATCGCTTTGCCGCTCCGGGAACGGTTCAGGGCGGTGATTTCGACGTGATGTTAAAGGCCCCGGAGCCCATTGTGTTGTTGGCCGCCGATGGTGAGGAAATTCGAGATGCCGTGGTTCATTCAGCGATCGATAATCAGCCGCTGGAGTTGGTCTGGGAATCGGACGGAGTTGTATGGGGTTCCGAGGAGATCTACATCGATCTCTCCGCCGGATTCGGCCCCGACCAGACCCGCATTCAATGCCGAGTGGCCGACGAGGGCGCCTTTTCGATTCCCTCCTCCAAGTTGCGCGAGCTGAGCCGGTTTTCCGATAACGTCGACCTGTCGGTGCGCCGCGTGCGCAGCGGGCAAACCGACGTGGACGGTCTGGACCAGGTCGACTTTTACTTCGCCACGGTCGACGAGATCGAGCTTCGGTTGAAGTAGAGTCAAAATTCCACACCCAACATCCTGCGCATCGTGCGGTTTGCGAATCGATTGCCCGCCGTGGGCATCAGACGTCGCAATAGATCGAGCGCATAGCTCTCGGGGGTGACCAGCACCCGGTGTTTGTTGCGTCGAATGGCGCCTACGATCCGCTTTCCCACCACCTCTGGCGGACAGCCGTTTTTGTCGAAATATTCCTGAATATCGTCGGCGGAGATCTCCGGTGAGACGATGGAGGAGCGCACGATGTCGGTGTCTACACAGCCGGGGTGAACCACAGTGACACCCACGGAAGTGTCGACCAACTCCTCGTGGAGGGCCTCCGAAAATCCGCGCACGGCGAATTTTGACGTCGTATAGGCGCTGTGACCTGCGACACCGACGAAGCCGAAGACGCTGGAGACGTTGACGATATGGGCCTCGTCGGCGTCTCGCAGGTGGGGTAGAAACGCTCGACAACCGTTGATGACACCCCACAGATTGACGTCGATCACTCGCCGAAAATCCTCGGCAGTGTGGTCCTCGAAGGAAGCCGTGACGTTGATGCCGGCGTTATTTACCAGGATATGGGCGGCGCCGAAGTCGTCGACGACCGATTCTGCGAGATCCTCCATGGCTTCTTCGGCGCTGACGTCGACTTCGTAGTGCCGCAGGCTGCCCGGTGACTCCGGCGAGGCCGACTGGAGGTCTTGGATCGTTTGCTCCAGCCCGTCGGCGTCGACGTCGACCAGGGCGACGTGGCAGTCGGCCTCGAATAACGCCTGTGCTGTGGCGCGGCCGATGCCACTGGCCGCACCGGTGACGATGGCCGTTCGATCTTGGAGGGTTTTCATTGGCTGTCTCCACAGATGGGACTTCGAATCATGAATTACTCGCTAAGTTGTCAACCCTCATTTCTCACCAAGAAGCGGACACCGGGCGGGCTGACTTGGTAAAAGTCTTGTGCCTACAAGAACCTGGGACCAAATCAAAGCGACCGCCCGATGCACACACAGTGTACCTTTGCTCGCATCGGCTACAAGGCTCTTGGTAACCGGCGTGTGGCCGAGGTAGTCGACTGGCAGGGGCTGCGTCCTACAACGATACAGGGCCTGGGAGTCAGAGTCGGGGCAGACCGACATCGATTGCGGGGGGCCAGTCTGCGAGCCCTGTGGAGACGGCAGCGGCTGCCAGGTGGATGCGGATTGTATTTGTGAGCACTGTAGCGATGACGGTGTGTGCGGCTGCGCAGATGAGCGCCCCGACATCGAGATTGAGGGCGAGCAGATTACTCGCCTTCTTGGTGTTTCAGCGTCGCGTAGCGAACCAATCCGTCGGCTTCATAGGCAAAATGGGGAATCCCGTCGCTATCCAATGTGATATTAACCCAGGGATTGATGGCACCGTATTGCAGTGTATTCTCCACCTCGTACATTTCCCATTCTCCGTCGACGCGACGCGCATAGCTGGCCAGCTCATTGTTGCTATAGCCGATGTGGGGTATTCCCTCGCCGTCAACTCGCAGGGTGGCGAAATCACCCATCTTATCATCGGGTGGAACAACGTTGGCATCAACCAATTCATCATCGATCCCGACCATTTCGGTAACCCATTCGTCGCCATCAAGGGTGATGTACATCAGTGCCCAGGACAATTCCAAACTGATT
>SKPJ01000383.1 GCA_007119595.1 Myxococcales bacterium | reverse complement strand
TTTTTCGCAAACGAGAAGTAGGAATGAGGAGACGTCGATGAGCGACGATCGGGCCGAAGTCGTTCAGCAGTTGTCGTCACTATCGGAGCAGCTCAGTGGAGACGTGCGCACTGACCGACTGCATCGAATGCTCTATGCGCAGGATGCCTCGGTATATCAGGAGCAGCCTGCTGCGGTGGCATTTCCAAAAGATACCGAGGACGTCCAAAGCCTGGTGCGCACCGCCGATGCACTGGGCTTGGCGCTGATTCCTCGTGCCGGCGGAACGAGCCTCGCCGGTCAATGCGTGGGAGCGGGGCTCGTCATCGATACCGGCCGTCATATGAACCGGATTTTAGAGGTCAATCGAGAGGAGAAGTGGGTGCGCGTACAGCCCGGTGTGGTGCTCGATGAGCTCAACCGGCATCTGGCGCAGTACGACTTGTTTTTTGGGCCCGACACCTCGACCTCCAATCGATGCATGCTCGGCGGGATGATCGGCAATAACTCCTGTGGAAGTCACTCCATTTTGTACGGAAATACAAGAGATCACCTATTGGAGTTGGAGGTGGTTTTCGCCGATGGCGAGTGCGTTCGATTTGGCGCAGCGGACCGCGGAAAACTCCGCGACGAGATATCCGAAAAGGGGAGGCTGGCAGCGGGGCTCGATGTGCTCGATCGAATCGCCGACAACCACGCTGAATTGATCGCCGAGAACTATCCACGTCGCGATGTGCTGCGCAGAAATACCGGGTATCCGCTCGACGAATTGATCGATCGGGAGGATGGGGAAGACCCATTCTCATTGCCCCGGTTTTTGTGTGGCACGGAGGGGACCCTGGGGGTGACGACGGAGGCCAAGCTCAACCTGGTCGACCAACCGAAGAAGAAGGTGTTGGTCTGCGTCCACTTTCGCAGTTTGCAGCAGGCGCTGGAGGCCACGATAGAAGCCATAAACCACGATCCGGCGGCTGTGGAGTTGATGGATCGACGGGTGTTGGAGGAGACGAAAAAGAATATCGAGCAGGCTCGCAATCGGTTTTGGGTCGAAGGCGATCCGGACGCCGTGTTGGTCATCGAGTTTTATCGATCCTCGGAAGAGCAACTGCAAGAGGCGGTCGACACCTTGGTGAGCCGGTTTGAGTCACTGGAGATGGGCTATGCATACCCTGTGGTTCGCCCACCACGGGATAAGGCGGTGTGGGCGCTTCGAAAGGCCGGTCTGGGGTTGTTGATGGGGATCGAGGGTGATGTAAAGCCGGTGACCGTCGTAGAGGACACGGCCGTGGCTGTCGATGTATTGCCGGAGTATGTGCGCGACTTCTCGAAGATCATGGATGCTTACGATACGGCCTGTGTGTATTACGCCCATGCGTCGGTCGGAGAGCTGCACCTTCGGCCGGAGCTGAATCTAAAGGATCCCGATGACGTGGAGCGATTTCGGGGCATCGCCGAAGACGTCGCCGATCTGGTCAAGGACTACCGAGGGTCACTAAGCGGTGAACACGGCGACGGGCGGGTGCGATCGCCGCTGTTGGAACGGTTTTACGGCCGGGAAATCATGGAGCTACATCGCGACGTGAAATCGGCCTTCGATCCCAAGGGCATTTTCAATCCCGGGAATATCGTCGACCCCAGGCCGATCGATGAGGACTTTCGCTTTGAGCCCGGCAGACCAACTCCCGAGGTAGATACTGAATTTCGATGGCGCGCCGAGGGCGGCCTGGTGCGGGCGACCGAGCTCTGTAACGGAGCCGGTGTCTGCCGCAAAAAGGCGGAGGCCGGCGGGACGATGTGCCCCAGTTATATGGCGACGTTTGAGGAAAGAGACTCCACGCGTGGACGGGCGAATACCTTTCGGACCTTGTTGACCGGCGAAGAGCCCTCCCATGCCTTCGAGAGTGACGAATTGGAGGAGGCACTGGATCTATGTCTTTCCTGTAAGGCCTGCAAAAGCGAGTGCCCGGCGAGCGTCGATATGGCGAAGATGAAGGCAGAGTTTCTCCAGCATCGCCACGATCATAAAGGAACACCGGCATCGGCCCATTTTTTTGGGAATTTCCGAACCATGAGTCGCCTCGGTGCGTGGTTTCCCTGGCTCGCAAATTTCATGCTCTCGCTGTGGATCATCCGGTGGGTTTTGACCCGGTGGATCGGAGTTTCCGAGGAGCGTGAGATACCAAAACTGGCTCCGAAGTCCTTTGACCGGCTGTTGAAGCAATACCGAAAGACCGCCGAGTCCCCCGATGAAGGGCGGCCAGTGTGGCTGTATGTCGATCCATTTACCGATTTTACGGAGCCTGAAATTGGCATCGCCGCCGTCAAGGTCTTGGAGGCGGCGGGCTATCGGGTCGAGCGCTTTGAAATGCGCGACGACGGACGGACCTATTTGTCGAAGGGGCTGGTGCGAAAGGGACGCAAGGTCGCGCAAAAGGGATTGGCAAGAGTTGCTGAAGAGTTGCAAGCCCAGCCCAAAAGACCGGTGATCGGTCTGGAGCCCAGTGCCCTTTTGACCTTTCGCGATGAATTGCCAGATCTGGTGGGTGATGAGTTCTTGGATACGGCAAACGGGCTTTCAGAGCGATCGTTTTTGTTTGAGGAGTTTTTGAGGCAGGAGCTCGAGGAGGAGAACTTCGACGCCAATATCTTTCAAAGCGATGATGGGGGGCAGGCCGTACTGCACGGTCATTGTCACCAAAAGGCATTGGTGGGAACGACGGCGACGGAGACCATTCTGGAGCTCGCCGGGATTTCGGTGACGACCTTGGATACGGGCTGCTGCGGAATGGCGGGCTCTTTTGGTTACGAGGCCCAGCATTACGAGCTGTCAATGGAGATCGGGGAGTTGGTGTTGTTTCCGGCGCTGCGAGAGATCGACGAAGAGACGCTGGTCGTCGCGGTTGGCACCTCATGCCGGGATCAGATCGCAGACGGGGTCGATCAACAGGCCCGCCATCCGGCGCAGGTGCTCGCAGACCGGCTTGCTTGAGGCGGTCGCGAATCTTTGAGATATCCCCTGGCAAATAACTCTGCGTCAGAGAAATTCAGTGATCAGCTCGCGGAAGATCTCCGGCCGTTCAATCGGGATGGTATGACCGCAGTTTTCCACCAGTTCGTGGGTACCCTCGCAGAGCTCGGCGAGTTTGCGGGCTCCTTTGAGATCGACGAGGGGGTCGTGGTCGGCGGAGATCACGAGAGTGGGCACCGTGATCTTTCCGGCGAGATCTTCGAGATCGGGAAATCGCGAAAGCCCCTTGAGCAGCATCCGCGTACCGCGATCGGAATTTCGATCCACAGCGGCGCGAACGATATTCTCCAGTAGAAATTCGTTTTTCTCCAAGAATTCGTTTCCGATGATGGTGGGAATCGAGGCCCAGGACAGGGCGGCGAGGCCTCCCAGGTCCAATATCTGTTCCCATGAGCGCACGATGGTGCGAGCCAATGCTGTGGGCTCGGCGGTGGCGCTACAGAGGACGAGGCGGCGCATTCGGTTGGGATATTCGGTGGTAAATCCCAATGCGATGCGGGCGCCGTGGCTGAAGCCAACGAGATCCACGCTGGTGATGTCGAGATGGTCCAATAACTCACGAAGATCACTTAAATGTCGATCGAGGCTCGGCACCTCGGTGGGGGCGTCCGATTCTCCCTGGCCACGGGCGTCGTAGGTGAGCACCCGCCGCTCTTGGCAAAGCACTCGGCGGTGGGTGGCCCAGTGGCGCGTGGTCTGGGTCATACCGTTCAAGAATACGAGGGCCGGGCCGGCATTTTCGAAGCCATGGGTCTCGTAGTGCAACGAGAGACCGTCGGAGGTGGTGAAATGAGCCATGATGCGTTACCGAAGGGCTGTTTTGACAGGATGGATGGAGGAATTTCACAATGGGGAGTTTGGAACTTCCCGGAAGCAATCGAGGCTTCTTATAGCGCCCGGAGTTGGCGATGCGCAAACGAAAGATGACATGGTTTCTCACCGTGGCTGCGGCAATATTTTTGATTGCTCCTGATCTGGTGGCTACCGGGCCGGAGTCCGGCGGCCAGGACACGAACCCAACTGAGCGGACCTGGACGGTGGCCGTTCTGGCCGACTTAAACGGTCCCTATGGCTCTACAGAATATGATGAGCACGTAACTCGCGCCGTGGAGTGGATTCGAACGGAATTGGAGCCCGATCTGGTTGTGGTAGCCGGAGATATGGTGGCCGGTCAGCGCGAGGAGCTCGACTATCCGGCGATGTGGGAGGCGTTCCACGATGTGGTGACGGATCGCCTGGCCGAGGCGCAGATTCCCATGGCTGTGACGCCGGGGAATCACGATGCGTCGGAGCAGCCCCGATTTTGGATGGAGCGCATCGAGTTTGCGCGCCAGTGGAATATGCGCCGTCCCCACCTTCGATTTGTCGATGACGCGTTCTATCCCTTTCACTACGCATTTGAAATGGGGCCGGCCCTCTTCGTCTCTCTCGATGGCACCGGTGTGGGAGACCTCGACGCAGCTCAGTTGGCGTGGCTCGACGGTGTGTTGGAAGAACATTCTCATCTAGAACTCAGTATTTTGCTTAGCCACGTCCCCCAATATGCGGTCGCCGAGGGACGCCAGCGCGAGATCTTCGACGACGATAGATTGGCAGAACTGCTGGAAAAGCACGATGTGGATATGATGATCAGCGGACACCACCATGCCTATTTTCCCGCACGCCGACATGGGACCTATTTGCTCCACGCGGCCTGTCTGGGGTCCGGTCCCAGACCGCTGTTGGGGGATTCGCAGCGCAGTCCCCGAAACGTGGCCGTAATCCGCTTTGGAAGCCAGGGAATCGAGGAGGTAAAAGCTTTTGAGAGTCCGGAATTCAATACGGTCGTCGATCACGGTGAACTTCCGGAGAGTGTGGGAAAAGGTGAGCTTCGGATCTGGCGCGAGGATATAGCGGTGGAAACTCCGGATAGTTGAGAATCTGCTATGTTGCATCTGCGGTGAAAGCAGTTGTCCTGTGTTTGTCATATAGGGTGCGAGGACTCGAGTGGAACGAGTGCGAGAATCTGATACTGTGCAACCCTGTGATGTGCTTATGTCGATGACTCAATGATGCGGATGCGAGCTATGAATTTATTGCGATTCTTCGGACGGTCCTGTTGGTTGGTCGTATTCGTCAGTGCCATGGCACTGGTGATGGCCGGGTGTGCCAGTGACGACGTGGACGAAGGTGAATCGGAGAACGGTGATACCACGCGTTGTGCCGCCGGCGAGGAATGGAATCCGATCCACGAGGCGTGCGAGCCCAGTGGTGACGATCCACCATCGGGTCCCCAATCCCAGTTGGATGCCGGAAATGACGGTCAAAATTCCGACGATTCGCAGGGCGATGCCGGGGACGAGGATTCGGATGTCGAAGAGCCCGAACCAGGATCGGACACCGATCTGACTACTGAGCCAGACGTGGAGCCGGAACCGGAGCCCGACACCGGGCCCCCCATAAATTGTGAGGATTATACCACCCTCAGCGGGAAGGTGACGATTCCCGCCGGAAATCTGCCGCTTCCAGAGGCCACGGTCTACATTCCCGACGGACCGCTGCAGGACTTTCCGCAGGGAGCCTCCTGTCAGCGATGTGGAGAGGAGCTGAGTACGACGGCGGTGATGGATACGATCACCGATGTCAACGGTGACTTCCAATTGCAACAGGTGCCGGTCGCGGAGGATATTCCCCTGGTGGTCGAGGTTGGAAAATGGCGTCGCAAGACCGTGGTACCCGAGGTCAATCCCTGTGGGGTCACAGATGTCGATCCCAGTGAGACGCGCCTGCCGAGAAATAGCGATGAGGGCCACTTGCCCCGGATCGCCGTGACCACCGGAGAATGCGACGCATTGGAGTGTTTGATCCGCAAGATCGGGATCAGCGACTCCGAGATCACCACCGACGATGGCGACGGTCGGGTTCATCTATTCTCTGGCCGTCTGGGCACGGAGCGTTTCGCCGATGATTTCAACGACGGGGCCGCGTTTAGCGATGCCACCCAGTGGTGGACCGAGGCCGACAATCTCTTGGAGTACGATATTGTGGTTCACTCCTGTGAGTGTGACACCTACGTTTCGGATAAAGAAGACGGAATGGAGGCATTTCAGGAATTCGTCGATTCCGGGGGGCGAGCCTTTTTGTCCCATCTGCATTACGCCTGGCTTCGCTCCGGCACCAGTGACATGCAGTCCGTCGCCGACTGGAGGTTGCTCGCCGCTCCGGGGGGCATGGACCAGAGTGCGACCGGCTATATCAACGACTCCTTCCCCAAGGGACAAATTCTGTATAACTGGATGCACAATACGGGCACCAATCCGCCCGGAGAATTCGATATCTACGAAGTGCGAGGCTCCGTAGACTCGATCAACGAGGATCTGGTCCAGGACTGGATCTCGATCTTCGAGGACGGATCACTATTTCCCGGACAAGGGGGCCAGGTAGAGGAATTTATCCAGTATTTCAGTTTCAATACACCCGTTGGGATCGATGAGGAAGACCAATGCGGCAGGGTTGTCTTTAGCGATATCCACGTATCGGCCCGCGAAATGTCGATGGGATCGGAGCGAGATATCTCCTCACCAGATCATCCATATCCCACGGGATGCGTCACCGATGACTTCTCGGATCAGGAAAAGGCATTGGTGTATATGTTCTTCGATCTGTCGGCTTGCATCATCCCCGACGGTGTAAAAAAGGGCGAGTGGTAGTACTGAGTAGTGACATTCGGTTCAATCGTTGACGGATCGCCGCTGGAAATAGCAGGTCAAAAAATACCACCCCAAAATGAGATTGATGATTCCCGCTGCCGGTAGCGCGACAATGGCGATCCATGTGGGATCGGGAGCGAAGACCACATACGTCACATCGGTGAAGCTATCGCCCAGTCTCAGTCCGGCGACGATGGCGAGCCAGTGGGGAGAGGACTTCCAGTATTTGAGGGCCAGGCCTTGAAATAAAGCAAAGGCCGCCCAGTTTGCGCCGCAGCGCTTTAGAAAAAGCTCGGCCCCTGGCGTGGCTTGCTCGGTGGTGTGAAAGAGTACAAACCACCATTCCGGAAAGCCAAATGCCCACAGGACCAACAGGGCGTCGAAGACGACGAGTGCGAGCAGGACAATCGCGATGGAGCGGCTACTTCGCATAGAGACGATATTCCTGTGCCAGGAGGGCATGACACGACAGGGGCGCCGGCCCGCTGCAGGAGTTCAAAACGAGCTGCCGAAGAGGAGGTACCACTCGGTGATGCCTTCCTCCTGAAGGCCTCGTGCAACACCGAGGCGCAGACTGTTGAGCACGTAGTAGCCGACGATGGTGTCGAGTTGAAGTTCGGCGCCGATGCCGGTGATGAAGTCGGCGTCCACCAGATGCCCGCTGTAGGCGACACCGGTATCGGCAAAGAAAGCTCCCTTGATATTGCGGAAAAATAGTGGGGTCGTCGAAAAGCCGTGATCTAAATCCAGAAGGGGAAAGCGGTATTCTAATTTCCACGTCTGGTATTGATCGCCGCGCATTGTATTCGGAGGATAGCCCCGGACCGGAAAACCGCCGCGGGGCTCTTGAAAGATGGTACTGGTCAGCACGTCCTGGGGGCTGTGTCCGCCGACGCCGTATTGGCGTGGTGAACCTGTGGCCGTCTGGTTAATGGCGCCCCGCATTCGCAGGGCAAAGACGTGACGATCGACGAGCGGATTGGAGCGGTAGATGCTGAGATTGTAGCTGAAAGTGATCGCGCTTTCGGGATGGCCCAAAGACGGGTGATGGAGAGCTACTCGAGTGCCGGCGGAAATCCCTCGCTCCGTTGAGATAGAATGGGAGTAGCGCTGTTGATTGCTGTAGCTGGCCCGAAAACTGAGTTCGTTGAAGAAACCCTCGTCCGGTTCGGAGGGGCGTATATCACCGGGCTCGTGTTCGAAAAACGCTCGGTCGTGTTCTGAGATATGTTCGATTTGATAGTCGGTGGACAATGAGAAACGGTGGGCGTGACGTCGGATGGGATAGGAAAGGCTAAGCCGGCTGTGATACTGGCGCTCGATATAGGGAATTTGTTGGCTGGCGCCGATGAGTCCGCGTGTTTGCGGAGTATTGCGCATGCTTGCGGTGGTCGTGATGTCGAGGGGACCGCCGCGATAGCTGTAGCTCATCCCGAGGCTGGCGGCTCGGTCGGTAAATGACGGCCCCGTCGTCCAGCCCCCGCCGATGCTGTAGCGGTGGTGCTCCACCGGGTCGTAACCCGATAGCGTACCTGCAACTCCGGAGCCTCCGGCGAAGACGCCAAAGTCGGGATCGAAAAACATCGGTCGCATCCACGGGCTGGCCCGGTAGGGCTGTGGGTCGTGGAGTCCGGGCGGATCGGGCTCCGGGTAATTGATCATCGGGCTTTGACGCTCGGTGGCCCGCCGGTCGGGGTGGCGCATCCGCTGGGGATGGCGAAATCGCGCGATCTCGAATCCACGAACGGTGTAGGTGTAGACGTAAATCCATTCCCGATCGGGAGTGACCTGGGGGTGAAAGACACCACGCAGGACATTGCTGACCTGCCAGATTTGGCCGCTGTCGATATCCATGGCGTGGATATTGAAAATGTCGTCGACATTGCTCGCAAAATACAGCAGCCCGTCCGGTCCGAAGTGGGGATCAATATCGTGGGCCGGGCTGTCCGTGAGGGCCTCGACTTCGCCTGTGTCGAGGTCGACTCGGTACAGGTCGCGCTGTCTTCGGTCGAGACGCCACCAGCTAAAGACCACGGAATCGCCGTCCGGGGTATAGACCGGGGTAGCGATCTGCTGCCAGTGTCCGTCCTCATCGGCCGGCCAATCGCTTCGTCCGACCAATACTTCGGCGCGGTCGATGGCGTTTAACGGCCGGCGCACCAACTCCATGGAGCCGGCGCGATTTCGCACATGGACCATGTCGGTGCCATCGGGGCTGATGGCCGGCTCCCGTGCTCGGTCCGATGTGGTGAGGCGCCGTAGTTGGCCTGTTTTTGGGGTGTAGGCGAAGATATCTTGGTAGGTATAGACGTTGCGCTCGGTTTCGGAGCGCGAAAAATAAAAGGTCTCGCCCTCGGGGTCCCACGCCGGACGTCCGGCGCCGCCGCGGGCACTGCGGACCGGCTCGATCTGTTGCCCCGAGGGAGAAAGCGAGCCGTAGACCCGCCGCTGGCTGAGGTCTGAGCGATGAAAGGTGATCTCGCCCGCCGTTCCGGGACGGTTGATCGGATATCGATTGCGGCCCCCGCCGTCGGTGAGTAACTCGAGTGAAGTGCGCCCCATCGCCTCCACGGCGACCTGCCTGGCTCGCGCTCTTCCCAGCGACTCGGCGGTAAAACCCTGCCAGTGACCGTCGAAGTCGGTGTCGGTGAGATCGTCGGCGATCTTGTTCATGGCGAAGGGAATGGCCCGATTCCCGTAGCGATGATTGAAATCACGGATGAAATTTTCGCCCTGCTGGCGCGCCATATAGTCGATAAAAAAGGCGCCGTATAAATAGGGCCCGGTTCCCGAGGGCCATTGAAAGGGCAGCCCAGTGGCTCGACCGAGGGAGAAAAAATCGTCGTCCAGGGCGGCTGTACGCAGCCACATTCGATACAGGGGACTGTCGACGCGCCCGCGTCCGGTGCGCTCGGACTCCAGATACACGGCGATGCCCTCGACGTACCAGCGGGGCAGCACGGAGTTGGGGTGATATCGCTTTCCCAACACGCGGTTGACCCACTGCGCAAATCCGGGGTTGGTGTCGATATGCAGGATATGGACGTACTCGTGGTACATCAGTACCCGGAGCCAGTCGTCGTAGTAGCCCAGATTGCCCTCCGGAGTGGGGGGCTTTCCGAAGATGGCGATGAAATTTCGCCCGAAGACTCGGGCAAAGCCGTTGGCGGTGTCGGCTTGGTCGGTGACCAATACATGCGTCGGCGCCGAGGGCTCCCAATCGAGCAACGGGGACAATACTTCGTGAGATTCCTCGGCGATCATCGCTGTGCGTCGGGCGAGGTCCTCCAATCCGTCGTAGTAATGGACATAAAAATTCGGCGTCGAGATGGTGTAGTAGTCCAGATCTCGATCGTCGATGGCTTCCG
>SKPJ01000413.1 GCA_007119595.1 Myxococcales bacterium | reverse complement strand
GTCACCTCCACGCCGTGATCGTTGTCCCTGGTCTTGATCTCGTCGTCCAAGCCCTGGTGGGCGTAGATATTTCCGATCTTTCCGACCCCCGTGGTGTGCACGCCCGCATGCTGCAAGGCGTCGAGCACCGTCTTCTTCGGCGGTGGATAGGTATAGTCCTTTCGGCGCGAGGTGCGCTCGTAATCAGGCCACGTCCCCACGAAGGGTCGAGCGATGACCCGGGATAACCCTTTTGGGATCACGATATCGTAGGCCTTCTCACACCGCTCGTAGAGGGTCTCCACGGGGATGACCTCTTCGTGAGCGGCGATCTGAAAGACCGGGTCCGCCGAGGTATAGATGATGGGATGGCCGGTCTGGCGGTGTTTTCTTCCCAATTCTTCGATGATCACCGTTCCGCTTTCGGCGCGATTTCCCAATACCCCGTCGACGCCGGTGGCCTCGATAAAGGCATCCACGATCTCTTCGTCGAAGCCGTCGGGAAAGGTGCGAAAGGGCTCATCCATGATGATCCCCGCAAATTCCCAATGGCCGGTGGCCGTATCCTTGCCCTTGCTCATTTCCACCATCCGCCCAAAATTTGCGGTCGGCGCCGCAGTCGCTTCGATCTGCGGGAGCCCCTCGATATTGCCCAGACCCAAGCGCTGTAGGTTGGGAAGCTCGAAACCCTCCACCGTTTCGGCGATATGACCCAGGGTGTGCGAACCCTCGTCTCCGTAGTCACCGGCGTCGGGTAGAGCGCCGATTCCGACGCTGTCGAGGACCAATAATACGACTCGTCCGTCTGCCTTGTTCATCGTCTGCCCGGGGGAATTGAGATATTGGTACTGCTTGCAGCGGCATCGTAGTTGCCACGTCTCGAAATTTCTAGCGCTAGCAGCCTGTTGCGCATAGACTCCACGTCGCCTCGACGGTTGATTTTGCGCCATATTTGCTCGTAAAGCCTCGAAATAGGATCACTAAATCTGCGTTTTACGAGCTAATATGGACATCAAAATCACCTCGGCGATGCTCGGTCCGCTATGCGCAACAGGCTGCTAGCAACTCCTTGTAGCAGTGTGGGTTGGTGGCGATCGTCAGCACCCGTGCTTGAATCGGCACCTCGAAAACCCTTACACTAAATGAGTGAGCTGATGCTCAACGATTTGGCATTCTGCCGTGTCCGTGAGAGATGTGACGAAAAGGAACCTCGTATTTATATATAAGGGAGCTGGTCACTGACACAACGCGAGCATGCCTTCTGGAATTGGACCAGTGAGGAAGTTCAAGGAGTGTTATTTACTGCGCCCACCTGGTTAAAACCGGGTTTCAAAATCACTTTTCAAAAGACGGCACAATGGTGGTTTGCCAGTTTCGAAAGGCGGTGCTTTACGGCGCCGCCTTTCGTCGTTTCTTGATGAGAGGCGATCCATCGCTCGGCATCGACATTCCACGTTCAGCTTTCTTCTTCACTTTCACTGCCATTGGGCGGTTCACATTCGGCCTCGGTGACCTGCACCATCCATCCCACCGGGCGCTCGCCGCCTGCGGCCAATAGACGCATTGAGAGCAACTGGTCGTCGAGCTCCATATTCATCTTTACCTCCGTGCTCGACTGGCGAAAGTCGCGGAGCATCTCCTTTCGATGATCGACGAGCCACTTTTGGACATGTTCTAATTTCTCGCGCTGCAAGCGCTCGCAACTGGATGCGATCAAGGTGCCGTCCAATCCCAAGAGCAATAATTCTCCTTCCACCTCTTCGAGCAAGCCGAGGACTAACTGCTTTTGCTGGTTGAGGCGCCCGCGCATCTCGGCCTGTAATTCATCGTGGGTATCGAGAGCGGTGTTGAGCTGGTGAGAGACAACGCCCAGCTCGTCATTGATGGTGATATCAAAACGCCGGTGGTGATCGCCGGCCGAGATCGCCTCCGCAACTTTCGTGATATCTCTGAGCCGCCGCAGCACCTTTTGCTGCAAAGTGCGAGACAAAAATACCATCGACACCATGGCGATCGTCACCAGCACTCCCAATAGACCCGCCATATGAAGGGCGGTGGCCTGTGCTTCTTCGTCGGCGGTAACGATGGCCTCGTGGTTGAGCTCGGTGAGGGCGAAGACGGTCTGACGGGTCTCGACGAAGGCGGGCATGATACGAAAGGCGAAAACCTCCATGGGCATCGCCTCCACATCGTCGGCCAAAATCTCGTGTTGCACCTCCACATATTGCTCGAATTGGCGCTGAAGCTCATCGATGAGTTCATCTTCCCCGTCGATGGTGGCGTTTTCTCGTGCTGTATCGATGGCGGCGTAAAAAGCCCGTTCGGCGTCGTCCAATGGGGCGATATCGGTACCGGATTCCAGCAATGCTGTGACGGTCAGTGTCTTTTGTTCCTCCAGCGACTCCATCATCTCCATGGAAGCGGAGACACTCTGAAAATTTTCGCTCAAAATGCGATCAATGGCCTCGCTGATGGAGAAAAACCCGAAGGCAGCACTACCGGCGGTCAACAACAGCAGAACCATCATATAGCCGTATCCAATCAATAGCCGGGAGCGTAGATTGATCATGATGAATGGGGGCCAGGCGGGAGCAAAATGAAGTGTTTACGCAAGGGCAGCGACGCGACGAACGGACTCGGCGGAGCCGACGATGACCAAGATATCACCACTTTCCAGTGTTTCGGAGGCCCGGGGATTGGCGATGACCTTTTCGCCGCGCTGAATGGCCATCGCCGAGACGCCGTATTCATTTCGCATATCCAATTCGGCCAACGACTTCGAGACAAAGGCCTCCGGAACCTCTACCTCGGCGAGCTGGCTGTCGCCGAGCTCGAGCTCCTCCAAGATGCTGGGCTCGGCGAGCCGGCTGGCCAGCCGCCGGCCCATCTGTTCTTCGGGATTGACCACCTCGTCGGCGCCGATGCTGCGCAGCACACGGGCGTGGAGTTCACTCATCGCCCGAGCGACGACCCGGGGCACTCCGATCTGGGTCATCAAGGCCGTGGTCAGCACCGACCCCTCGATGGAGTGAGCACCGATGGCGACCACCACGCATCCCATGGTCTCCAATTGGAGTTCGTCGAGGGTTCGTCTATCCGTGGCGTCGGCGCGAATGGCGACGTCGACATAGGGGGCGATATCGTCGACCAACTCCTGATTGAGATCGATGGCCAGCACCGATGCCCGCTGATTGGCGAGATGGCGAGCCACGCTCATTCCGAACTGGCCGAGGCCGACTACTGCAAATTCACTCATGGATTGGCCATATGAAGGTGAAGTTGGACTTGATGTTGGAGATACGTGCAACCATCAACCGACCATGATGTGTTCTTCGGGATAGTCCAGCCGACTCGGATCGCCGCGGCCCAACACCAGGGCAAGTGCCAGTGGACCGACGCGACCCAAAAAGATGACGAGGATGATCAACAGCTTTCCGACGTCGTTTAGATCGGGCGTTGCACCCACGGAAATCCCCACCGTTCCCGCCGCACTGGCGGCCTCGAAGGCGAGCATTTCAAAGGGCAGGGGTTGCGTCAATAAAAGCAAAAAGAACAACACAGAAAAGACGAAGAGATAGGCGATGACGATGCCGGCACTTCGATAGACCACGCGTTGCGAAATCTGGCGATGAAAGACCACCGCCCGGGCGCGGCCCCGACCGATCCCGCGCATCGCCAACAACAGCACTGCCAGGGTGGTGATCTTGATGCCTCCGGCGGTGGAACCGGGAGCCCCGCCGATGATCATAAAGACAATGGAAAACCAGATCGTGGCGTCCGAAAACAGCGACGTATCCAAAGAGTTGAACCCCGCCGAACGGAGGGTGGCGCTTTGAAATAGGGCATTGAAAAAGCGATCGCTAAATCCCATGCCGGCCATCGAGGCGTTCCACTCACACAACAGAAATAACACGATTCCCAGAGCCAACAATACGAAGGTGACCACGGCAATGAGGCGGGCCTGAATATTGATCATCTCCCGCCGGCCCCGGAGCCAATCCCAGGCCACGGCCATCGCCAAAAAGCCCACACTTCCCAATACGATCAATACGGTGATCACCGTCAGGGCCAGCGGGTCGTCCTCGAAGATCATCATCGACTCGCTGTGCAAAGCGAAGCCGGCGTGACAAAACGCAGAGACGGCGTGAAAAACACCCTGCCAGATCGCCTCTCGAAGCCCGTAATCGAGACGCAAAAATGCAAAGGTCAAAAACGTCGCTCCCACAGCCTCGATGAACAACGTTGCGCCGACGACGAAGCGAGCCAGCGAGTAGGTGCTCTCCGCCCCGCGCATCCCCAGTGATTCCTCAACGGCGTGCTCGGCGCGCAATCCCAGCCGGTTGCCCAATAATAGGGTCGCAAAGGTGGACAACACCAAAATTCCCATCCCACCCAATTGGAATAAGATCAGGAGGACCACGTGGCCGAAGGTCGAAAAATCAGCCGGCGTATCCAAGACGATCAAACCGGTGATGCAGGAAGCACTGGTGGAGGTAAAAAGTGCGTCCAGGGCGGCCACCGGCTCCCCGGTGGCCGACGCCGCCGGCAGGCTCAACAAGAGGGTCCCGAACAAGGTCAACGCCGCAAATGTGGCCAGTACCAATACAGCCGGGTATTCGTAGAAAAAATCGAGAAGATAGGCGAATACGGGAGCCCGAAAATAAAACACCATCAACGTGATCAACTGAAAAAAGCTGATCAAAAACAACAAAATATCGGGGCTCTGAAGAAAAAACGCCATCAGTGCCAGCGGGACCACCATCAGGCCCACCACCCACCGTCCACGCTGTAGCATCCGCCACAGCGGCGGAAGCGACAGCCCCACCGTGATGGTTGCCAGCGTCAATGTGACGCCGAAGGCGACCCACTGCTCGCTCATCTGATAGCCGAAGACGGCGATATTCAAGATCAACGATACCAGCAACAAATGGCGCACCGCCGATCCATTGATTCGCTGCCATCTTCCCAGCGAGTCCTCACCGGCCCGTTGGACACGCTCCCGGACTGAGCTCACCGCAGAGCTCATCGGAAATAGCACCCACGTCAGGGCCAATAGATTCCAGATGATGGTCACTGACGAAATGACCGGGCTGGTCGTCAACGGAGCGACAAAAATGCCGATATTGATCGACAGGGCCAGCCAGAGCAGATACATGATCCGCTCTTTTTCGGCCCAAATGCCCCACAGACAGCCCCCGGTGACCACCAGCAGCCATCCCAGATAGACCCATCCCACGGGGGTGATCAAATCGGCGGCGCCGAAATAGCCCTCGGGCATGTCGACGGCAAATTGGGCAAAGGCGGAAAACGCATTTGCTCCCACCAACCGGGCGGCGTTGAGCCGCCGCTGAGATGTAGAGCCCAATTCGGCCATCTTCGCTGCTACTCCTTCAACACGACGCAATCACTACGCAGCACTCCATTTATCTCATCATCGCCGACTGTAAATCGCTGCCGAAAAAGGCGGGAACAAAAGCCCTAAAAGACATCCGGCGATCACCACTCGTTACCCCGACACCGGGGCAAATGCAACTTTTCCTCATGCCCCCTGGTTGGTATGAAAGAGTAACACTGTCAGTGACTTCAATTTTATATTCACTCTGCTATTCACTGTACCAATATCCGGGTGAAGACCATTTCTTCTCCGCAAAAAGACGAAGACCTTCCGGAGCTCAAGCCCGGCGATCTGGTGGCGGGTCGTTTTCGCATCGTGGAAATCATCGGAAGCGGTGGATTCTCCGTGGTCTACCGTGCCCACCAGGAGGGGATGAACCGATTCATCGCTCTGAAGGTGCTCAAGCCCCGAGCCTCCGATGACGATACGATCGTGGAGCGCTTTCGTCGCGAAGCGCTCTTCGCAAGTCAACTTTCCCATCCCAATACGATCACGTTGTTCGACTACGGGCAGACCGGTGATGGCCTGTGCTATATCGCCATGGAATATCTGGAGGGATACGATCTCAGTGAAGAGGTAAAATACGGAGAACCGGTGGCCCTTGATCGGGTGTGGTCGATCCTTACTCAGGTCTGCCGAAGTCTGGCCGAAGCGCATCAAATGGGGCTGATTCATCGAGATCTAAAACCAGAAAATATTTTTCTCGTCGACCGCAATGACCGCAATCACGTCAAAGTGCTCGATTTCGGCGTTTCCAAGGCTCTGTCGAGCTTCGGCACCCCGGAAAACCGCTCGTTATTGCCGTTGACCCAAAAGGGGACCGTCTTCGGCACGCCCCTTTATATGGCGCCGGAACAGGCGTTGGCCGAAGAGCTGACTCCGGCGGTCGATGTCTACGCCCTGGGCCATATCGCCTTCGAGATGATCACCGGGCGCGCCGCGTATATCGACGAGACGAGTTCGATGGACGTGATGCTCCACCAGATCAACGATCCGCCTCTGAAGCTGACGGGCCCCCACGCCGAGACTCCCTTTGCCGATCTGGTGTGGCGATGCACCGTAAAGGATGTGCACCGACGCCTTCGCGATGCCTCTGCATTGCTCGACGAGCTGCTCACCGAGCCGTTCATGCCCTATATGGACGACTTCGAGCTTCCCCCGGATCTTCGCAAGGCCACCTCCGACCGTCCTGTGCTTCAACTGCCGGTGGCGACCGATGAAGTCTGTGATGATCGCCACACCGAGGAGGTCTATCGCTGGGAATTGGATGTCCTCGACGAGGCACTGGAGTCGGTGGCCGAATCGGCGCAGATGCGCCTGGTGGTCATTCGCGGAAAGCCGGGAACTGGTCGGAGCAATCTGCTGCGGGCATTTTTGGCGCGCCACCGCGACGAATCGGGCCTTCGCATTGTCCATCGCCAGGCCTTCTTGGATGGCACCTCCTTCGATGCCGGTCTGGAGGCCGATCTAGCTCAGGCAGCCGGCCTGCCGCTGTTGGGCGAGGGCATCAAGGAAGTCAATCGGCTGCTCGCCGAGTTTCTGGGAGATGAAAAACACCCCACGCTCTCGGACTTGACAGCGGTGAGCATCGACTCCAATCCGCTGGGCCAATTGTCGTCTCGACGGGACGACTTTTTTTCGCGCCTCATCGAGCCCTTTCGCCGCGCCACCCGGGTGGGAACCCTGATCTGGGGAATCGAGAATCTGGAGAGCGTCGATCCCCTGACCCTCGCCTTTTTGGAGCGTTTTATTCGGGAGTTGCGCGTTCATCCATCGCCAATATTGCTGGCGATCACCGTTCATCCCGACGCTCTGGTGCGGCGTCCGGGCCTGACCCGTTATGCGGAGTATATCGTCAACGCTCCGTCGACCTACGCCCGACACCTTCGCCTGATGAAACCGGGGACCCGAAAACCGGGCGATGAGATCGACGAGAAGGCTCTACAGCATCTGTCAAATATTCCCTCCGATCTGGCGGTCGACGGCTCCTTTGCGGGGGTGATGCCGACGATTCCCGACGAATTTATCACCGACCAAGAAGAGCTGGAGCGGTGGAGTGCCCTTGCCGACGGCCGTCCCGTCGACGGCGAAACAAGTGACGGCGAAGTAAGTGACGGCGAAGCAGCGGTGGTCACCGAGGCGACTCCCCCGAGCGGTGAGGCATCGACCGATGCGGCGCAGCCTGCGCAAGGGCCTGCAGATACCGACAACCCCTCCGTCGATTCAAAAAGCGCGACCCAACGCCTGGAGCTATTTACGTCGGATGAGACCTCCGAGACCGACGCCGATCTCGAGGATGCCAATGACGCGATTCACGAAGCCTTCGATACGGTCCTGGGTTATCTGGCGCAACTGGACGAGCGGGTCATCTCCCGCGAGTTGTGGGACTTCGTCTACCATCGGGTATTACCCTTTGAGATGACCCGCGTCGTCAGTGTGGTTCTCGAATATGCCGAGCGCTTCGGGATTATCACTCTCACCGAGGAAGCGATCGCCTTTACGGACCAGGACTATGCCAATTCGCTGCGTGAGACCTTCGAGGAAAAAGAGGATGCCACCGAATCTCACGCCGAATTGGCCGCCCTTCTTCAGGAATTTGCCCCGCGGCCGGAACGGGCCGACATAAGCCGTATCGTCCACCACGCCGTCAACGGCGAGGAGTACGAGCAGGCCATCGATTTGTTGTTGCGCGCCGGCAACCAGGCCTACGAGGTCATGGATCTGGATCTGGCCCGTGAGTACTACCTCCAATTTCAAGGTCTCACCGACGAGCTCTCCACCCTGTCACCACCGCCGCCTACGGCCTCCGAGCCCCATCCCGAGATCTGGCTTCGCATCGGAGAAATCCAGGGGGCCCTGGGAGAGTTCGGTGCCGCCGAGGATGCCCTGCGGCGAGCCCTTGAAGAGGCCGGCGAAGAGGAGTACCGAGTCCGGGCAGCGGCCCATAAATTACTCGGCGATCTGGCCGTGGCTCAGGAGCGTTACACCGATGGGCTCCAATCCTTTGAGCGCGCCCGCGATCTGTACCAGCAGACCTCATTGGCCCGTCCCTACGTCGCCAGCCTCGGCAAGATTGGCTGGTGCTCCGTATTATTGGGACGCCCCCGGCAGGCGGAGCGAATCCTATTGGAGGCCATCGACAAGGCCAAAAAGCTCAAAGATCTTCCGCTGGAGGCCCGGTTTCACCGCTATATGGGCGAGGTCCTGGCGCGGCAGGCTCGGTATTTGGAGTCCATCGACCATCTCGAAGACGCCATGGAAGTCTTCGAAGAGGCACAGGATCACCGCGACGTCATCACCTGTCTAAATGAGCTGGGACAAGCTCATTTTGCGGCTGGCCACTACCGGGAGTCCCGCGATGCGTGCACCCGAGCGCTGGCCTATTTGTCGAGGCGGCATCTGCAATTGCAACAATCTCCACACCTGGGGTTGGCTCGTGCCCTGGCTGCCCAGGAGAACCTGGAGCAAGCGGAGATTCATCTCGTCGAAGCGATGAGTCATTACAGCACGCGAAACCAGCCCGTGCAGCGAGCGCGGGTGCAATTTCACCTCGGCGATCTCTATCTGGCGATGGGGCGAGCCAAGATCGCCGAAGAACATTTTGGTCACGTCTTCGATCTGGGGTGCAAGATCGGTCAACGAGAGCTGGCCTTTGATTCTCTGATTCGCCGGGCCTATGCCTATTTCGATCACGGCGATGAGGATCGATGTTTTTCGCTATTATCGGAAGCCGTCGAATTCTCAGAAGATACCGACGACAGCGAATATCCCGTCATCGCCCGCACGCATATCATCTATCTCCAATTGCTGATGCAGGATTTTGACACCAAGGCCGCACCCTTTTCGACGATGACCGATTCCAACCAGGACTCTCCACTTCGAGTCTCCCAGGTGCTCACCGACTTTTTTCACGCCGACGTGGCCGTCGCCCGGCAGGCCTATCCGGAAGCAGCCAGTCTGTTGACCAGCGCCCGCGTCAACGCGGCCAGCCTCGGCGCCTACGCATTATTTATCCCCATTGCCCGCCGCGAATACCTGGTGGGACAGCACCTGGGGCGCTTTACGGATCCCCACCTCGGCGCCGGCTACGCATTGGGGACGCTGATCCCCCCCGAATCCGGGCGGCGACGGTTTTCAAAACAGCGCTTTCAGTGATGCAAGCGCTTCTAATATCGCATCGCCGCGATGTCAGGGCACTCGCTCCTGCTCGCGCCCGGAGATGACATCGGCTCCAGGCTTCGCGGGGCTCAAACTCACACCATCATTCGAGCTCATCGACCTTTGGTGAGAAACGAGGGCTAAGCGTAATGCCAGTAAATTAAGCGCTTTGAGCGCAGCCCGTTTTTCGTGGTAGCCCCGGGAAGATGTCACCATCAACCACCGGATGGCACACCGCCGCGCCAGAGATCTCCTTCCCCGTGGGGAAGCGGAAGGGGCAACGGGTGGCCACCGAAGTTTCGACGGAGTCCTCGATGGTGATTTGGTGCTCCCCGGTGCCCCTTCCGACCGCTCCCACACTGCGGTCGCGGCCACCTTCCCCATCGGGAAGGAGATCTCTGGTGACTTTGATGACCTCCAGTGGTCACTGGAAGATTACTTCAGACTTCGTTCTGTTTTTGATTCTCAATCGCTTAACTTACTGGCATTAGGGCTATCCCGCAATCTTTCAGGAACCTTCAGATGATTTCGCTCTTGTGAGTGCATTATTATACCATGGGCATAATCCAGCGCCTGCCGATTGGTATCGCAGGAGAATCTTCTCATTGAGAGCATGTATTATGGCACTTCGATTCTCGCATCTGACTGTCCTGACGACTCTGGCGATTCTGTTGGCGGTGGTCGTGATGGGCTCTTGTAGTGAACCTCCGACAGCATCCGATAACGAGGAAGAAGGGTGTGATGTCAACGAGGAGTACGATCCCGAGCAGGATGAATGTGTCTTCATCACGGCTCCACAACCGGATAACCAGGGCAATGATCCGGCCGACGATCTGGAGCCCTGGGATGACGAATCCGGCGACGGGGTGCCCAATCGCTATGATAATTGCCCGTTTCACTACAACCCCGATCAGATCGACACCTCCGGCGACGGGGTGGGTGACGTCTGTGATAATTGCCCGGATCACGCCAACCCGGACCAGGCCTTTAGTCCCGATAATCCCGTCGATGATCGAGGTGTGATCATGGGCGATGCCTGCTCACCGGTCGGGGAATACGTCGACACCTTCACCGACTCCTCCAACGACGGGGTCCCCGACGTCATGGACCTATGTCCCGATCACTACAATCCCCCCCTGGAAACCGGTTGTGAGTGCCCTCCCGGTGACGTCTATTGCACGCAGTGTCTGTGCCAATGTCCCGACGATATCTATCCCTGCGATGGCTGCGCCCAACTGGATTCCTCCGGTGATGGCACAGGCGACGCCTGTGACAATTGTCCCGATCACTACAATCCGAACCAGACTTCTCACAGCGGCAACCCCACGGATAGCCGGGGAATCGTCATGGGCGACGCCTGTGCTCCAGTGCCCAACAACATCCCGATCTGCGCCGAGCAATCCGAGACCTTTGAGGTCATCGACATCGATCCCAACGTGTATATTTCGCTCGATCTGTCGGGCTCGATGGCGGAGTTGGTTCCCGCCACGGGCAATTCTCGGATGCAAGAGGCCAAAATGGGGCTCGACCAGATCGCCCAACAACTCCACGGCAATATTCGCTTCGGACTCGGCACTTATCCCCACCCCACCCAGGGGATGTGCACGATCTCCCATGTGCTCGATATCGGCCATTATAGTATGAGCGAACTCCAGAATACCTGGTCGGGCTACCACCCGATCGGCATGACTCCCATGTTCGCCTCACTCGACGATATCCGGCAGCACAATCGCCTCCACGACCCTTCCGACCCCCACGACAACCAGCGCGAAAAGGCAGTATTGCTCATCACCGATGGCGTCGCCAATTGCTCCTCCGGAAACTCCCAACAAAATGTGGTCAATGTCATCTCCGACCTGTACAGCGATGGCATTTTGACCTTCGTGGTGGGCTTTAATATCGACGATCCCAGCCTTCAGGCCTACGCCGACGCCGGGGGAACCGATGAGTACTATCTGGCCAACGAGGCCGACGAATTGGCCGATGCCATCACGGAGGTCACAGATCTACTCATCGGCTGCCGCTATGAGCTTCAACCGCCGCCGGAAGACCCCAATAAGATCTGGCTCAGCGTCGACGGTCATTACCTTCCGATGGGCGATAGCCACTACGACGAGAGCGAAAATACGCTGGTCCTCGATAGCGACGCCTGTGATGAGCTTCGAAATTTGCCGGGCGATAATATCACCGTCGATATCGAGATGGGCTGCGTCAGCGAATGCGTCCCCGAGGAGCCCCGCGGAAAATGCGACCGGTGGTACGAGACCTGTGGACGAGAGATCTATTGTCTCGATTGTTCCCCCGAGATCTGCGATGGCCGGGACAACGACTGCAGCGGCACCGTCGACGACAACTGCACATGCAGCGCCTATCTCCACCCCTGCGAGACCACCGAGGATTGCTGTGAACCGCTTCACTGCAGCGAGGAGGGGGTCTGTGACCGAGAGTGTTATCCGGCGGGAGCCCCTTGCCGATCGCATGACGATTGCTGCGCCACCTGTGACGCTGTCGGCGGAGAGGTCGGTGAGTGTCTCGAGGGGTGATCTAGTGAGTTTCTCTAGTGAAGGGGTACGGCCAGCGACGCCGTCTGTTCGGCGAGGCTCCAGACCGCGTGGTCGCGATAGCCGGCGGCGTCGCCGGCGACCTGGTAGGACATCGCCCCATCCTCGATCTCGACGCGCACCTTGGAGACCAACCAATCACCCAAGGTCGACGGCGGCATATCACCGCGCCAAAACCCCGGAAGATTGCGCACCACCTGAGCAATCGAGCCGGTATAATAGCGCAACTCGAAAAAACCGGGGCGTAAATTGCAATAGGGGAACATGCGCACGTTGAAGCCCCAGTAGGGAATGGTCGCCGGACTGGTGATCTTGATCGGTCCCCGGTACAGCTCTTCACCGGGCCCGCATTCCCCGACGACCTGTCCCGCTTCATCCAACTCGAGCGCCGTCGGTCCCAGATTGGTAAACGTGGCGGTCTTCGCGCCGCGCACCAACGCCTTGGGAGCGGTCCGGGTGGCGATGGAGAGGGCGTATCCTCCGAGGCCGGTGGCCGCCCGCTCGGCCATCGTGCCTTTTACGGCATCCTTGAATTGGTGGTAATCATTGAGGATATCGGCGTCCCAGCCGAAACCGGCAAAGGGGAATCGATGTTCTCCGTCATCCACCAGGTTCAACTCGCGCACCTTCAGCGGTGCCCCGGCGTGCAGAGTTCGTAGATCTTCGATGATCGGACCGGAGCCCAGATAGGTGGCGATAGCGTTGCCCGTGCCCAGCCGCAACACGCCCACCGGTGGCGCCTCTTCGCGCTCGAGTTTGCCGGCGCGGATGAACTCCTCGATGGCGTTGATCAGATAGACCACCGTGCCGTCACCGCCCCCCGTAAAAATTACGTCGTAATCGGCGGTTAATACCCGCTCGATAGTCGTCTCAGCCTGGCGAAAATCATCGGTCAAAAACAGATCGCGAGTAGGCACGAAACGCTGCACCGCCTCGTGGACCGCTCCGGTCCATCCCCGCGCCCGGGCGTTCAACAACACCGCGTAGCGCTCCGGAGCGGGCATCACCCGTAGAGCTGTGGAGTCCGAAATCTCAGAATCGGTCATTAACTATCATTATTGGTATCAGATCCATTGCCGCCCCGACGAATCACGGGACAAGGAGGGAAAAATAACAGGTTGCTCGATCAGCTCATCCCTGCTTTAGACTCACGGAGTTGCCCTGGTTCGAGGATTTTAGATACGCCAGCGTCAACAACAGCAATTGTCGGGCCTCGCCGAGTCCCAGCAGGGCCTCGTCTTCACCTCGGCAGGCGCTGATGAAGTTCTTGGTGGCCCGCATAAAGCTGTCCTCGAAGGCCGTATTTCGCTGTCCATAATGGACCTTGCGGCTGTCGCGGCGAAGCTCTACCGGAGCCTCCAATTGCGTGGGGTCGGAACTGCGGATGATATGGATATCTCCACGGGTGCCCTCCACTGTGATCAGTGCTTCCAGAGGATGATGCTCGGTGCGCATCTTGCGCTGGGGAGCATAGTTGAAGGTCATCGTTCCGTAACAGTCCTGCTGAAAGTGTTTCCACATCGCCACTGTGGGGGCGTCGAGTTGCAGGCCCTCGCGCACCTCCGTATTTGAGCCCCAGACCTGGATTTTTTCGACATTTCCGATCAAAAACAGGGCGATGCAAAAGGTCTGATAGCCCACGTCATACAGCATGGGACTTCCGCCGGAAAACTCGGGATCAAAACGCCACAATGCGTTTTCATCATCCATGGAGGCGAAATCCCACAGTCCAGAATCGCCCTTGCAGATGGTCATGGAGACGCGAATGGCCGTCGGTGTTCCGATCTCACCGGCATCGATGAGATTGCGGGCATCCAACAGCGGCTTGTAAAATAGACAGGGTTCGTAGACCTGCAGCACCCGGTCCGTCGATTCAGCGACTTCGACGACCTTGTTGGCCTCTTCGATGGACAAGGCGATCGGCCGCTCCACCGACACATGGAGACCGGATTGCAATGCGGCGACGATCTGGTTGGAGTGCAGATAATGGGGGGTTAGAATCTCGACGGCATCAAGCCCCGGATGCTCAAGCATCTGCTGGTAGTCGGTATAATAAGCACGAGCGCCCCAATCGAGGGCGCGCTGAATGGCCCGATCTTCGTTGCGATCACATACGGCGATGATCTCCGCCCGCGAATCCTCTTCATATCCTCGAGCGTGAAGATCGGCGATGCTGCCCGCTCCCACGATGCCCACTTTCAATCGCGCCATCAATGCCTCCCGGCTGCCACGTCGGTTCGCCCACAACACCGACACGGTGGTGTGTGACCTCTCGTCTTCGACGAACCGAAAAATTCTCCCTGTTATATGGCAGGGCTGTCCAAATTGTCAAAACTCCCGTCGCCGTCACCACGGCTTTCAAATCCTACGCCACCGATCACTGCTGACTGCCCCGTAGCTCGTGGGCTTCGAGAAGTGGGGGTTGAATAGCGATTATCCCAACGAGACAGCATCCAAAGGGACGAAACCACCTTTAATTCTTGCTAGTATTTCGCTAGTAATTGGTGGTGAATAATCCGGCATTTAGTGGCCACTTCGGCGCACCAAACAGCCTCTTCGACTTTCTGGTGAAAATCATGAATCTCCGATTCAACTTCCTCGCCCTATGTTCCACCCTATTTCTGATCTTCGCTCTGGGTGGTTGTACGGACACACCGGGCACCGGTGGAGGGAACTCCAATGGTGGATCCGACGGCTGCCCCGAAGGTCAGCAATTCGACGAGGAACTCGAGGAATGCGTCGCCTCCGATAACGGCAGCTCAAACGCCAACGGGTCGAATAATCAGACTCCCAATCAGTCCACGAACACCGCGCCCAACTCCAACGAACCCGATCCCTCGGAGCTCGATCCCTGGGGCGATGAGGGCAACGATGGAATCCCCAATAAATACGACAATTGCCCCTTTCACTATAACCCGGACCAGACCGACACCTCCGGCGACGGCGTCGGCGACGTGTGCGACAACTGCCCGAACCACGCCAACCCCGACCAGGCCGCCAGTCCCGACAATCCCACCGACGATCGGGGGATCATCATGGGCGATGTCTGCGTCCCCGGAAATGTCTACGTAGACACCGAAACGGACACCATGGGCGACGGAGTTCCCGATATCATGGACATCTGTCCGGAGCACTACAATCCGCCGCTGGAGGTCGGATGCAATTGTCCCGACAGCGACCCCTACTGCACGGAGTGTCTGTGCCAGTGCCCGGACAACGTCTATCCCTGTGACGGATGTGAACAACTCGATTCGACGGGCGACGGCGTCGGGGATGCCTGTGACAACTGTCCCGATCACTTCAACCCCAATCAGGTCGCTGCCGAGGGCAATCCAACCGACGATCGAGGCATCGTAATGGGCAATGCCTGCGTCCCGGAGCCCAATGAGAACGTCCCCATCTGTGGACTTCAGGATACGGAATTCGAACAGATCGATCCCAATATCTATATCTCACTCGATCTATCGGGCTCGATGGGCCAACTCACCGATTCCGGTAAGACCCGAATGGAGGAAGCCATCGACGGCATGGATCTGATCGCCGAGGAGTTGCACGACGAGATTCGCTTTGGCTTGGGAACCTATCCCCATCCCACCCAGGGGCAATGCACCATCTCCCACATCCTGGACGTCGGCACTTATACGATCAACGAATTGCAAAATACCTGGAAGGACTACGCCCCGATTGGCTTTACCCCGATGTGGGCATCGATCAACGATATCTACGTCAACAACCGCCTCTCCGATTTCTCCGATCCTTTTGACGACCAGCGGGTCAAGGCGGTGTTGCTGATCACCGACGGAATTGCCAATTGTTCCTCCTCGGTTGGAGACGGGGTCCCCGAGAACAACGTGGTGAATGCGATCTCCAATCTTTATGACAACGGTGTGTTGACCTTCGTGGTCGGTTTCAACATCGACGACGATAGCCTTCAGGCCTACGCCGACGCTGGTGGAACCAACGATTATTATCTGGCCGACGAAGCCGGCGAATTGGCCAACGCCATGCGCGAGGTCGCCGATCTGCTGGTGGATTGTTCCTACTCCCTCGATCCGGTCCCGGAAAACGAGGACCAAATCTGGGTCAGCGTCGATGGTCAATACTTGGACGTCAACGATTACAGTTATGACTCCGGTGAAAACTTGTTGTCCTTGAGTGACAGCGCCTGCAGCGAGGTGCGAAGCATCGATGCCGAGTCGCTGGAGTTGGAAATCAAGATGGGATGCGCCAGTCAATGCGAGCCCGAAGAGCCCGCCGGATTATGCGATCTATGGTACGAAACCTGTGGCGAAGAGATCTGCGATCCCTGCGAGCCCGAGGTCTGCGACGGAACCGATAACAACTGCAGCGGAGTCGTCGACGACTATTGCCTCGATTGCAGCCTGTATATGGAGCCCTGCGAGAGCACCGAGGATTGCTGCGAGCCCTTTGTGTGCAACGAAGACGGCCTCTGCGATCGCGAGTGCTACCCGCTGGGGGCTCCCTGCCGGTCCAGCGAAGATTGCTGCGATCAATGCGACGCCACCGGCGGCGAGGTCGGTGAGTGCATCACCGGATGATCACAAGCCCTTACTCAGCGGCTTGTTGGGCGCTCCATTCGACGATGGTGCGCGCCCTGTTCAGGGCCTCCGATGTCTCCGGGTGGGCCTCATAGACCTGTAGCCGAACCGGACATCTCGGCCCCTGATACCCGTCGATGAGGTAGTATCGCATCCGGTAGACACCGGCCTCCTCTACCGCTTTTTGAGCTTCGTTTTGAGCCTGTTGGGTATTTTGTTTTGCCCGCTGTATCGCCGGCGAGGTCGCCGCCGAAGGGCTATTCTTGATTTGATAGACCGATGTCGATTCCACCGATGGTTCATCGGCCGACGTCGCCTCCTCGGCGCTCATCCACAGGGGCACGGCGATCAGCACCGCGCTAAAAGCGCCGACGGCGCTCGACTGTACAAGCCACTTCGGACAGATCATGGTTACACCTCGTCGTCGTTGGGTTGACTTCTTAAATATGACCGCCAGATGTCTTCGGTAAAGAAGTCCTGCTCCCCAGGTATCCGTAGGTCACTTCCTTACCGGTGGTGGTTTGTACTCCGAGGTAGAATGGCACGCCGGGGAATGGCGCACTGAATGCGGCCGTTGTTTGCGGGCAGCCCGTTTCGAACCGTGACGTTGAGCGTCCACTATGAATCGCAGGCAATTTCTTGTTTTGGGAGGGCTTTCGACGGCGAGTATACTCGCCGGATCGGCGGTCTATCGGGTCCGCTCGGTGTGGTGGGACCAGAACCGCTCAAAAGAGATGAAAATGCTCAGTGTGCGGGAGACCGAGATCGCCGATGCCATCGCCGACGCCATGTTTCCCGGCGACCACCTGGGCATGCCCAACGGCACCGAGGTAGGCGTCGTGGAGACCTTCGACGACTACCTGGCGGCGATCAACGAAAATACCGCCAATCTGCTGCGCTTGCTGCTCCACGGAATCGACGAGATGGCCGTGGTCTCCGGTTTGGCCATGACCCGTTTTCATCGCCGTCCCCGGGCGGAGCGGATCACCATTCTCAATCGGTGGGACGGATCGATGATACGGGTCCGGCGGGAGAGCTTTCGCGGTCTGAAGTTGCTGTTTTCAATGGGCTATTGCGAGGCTCCGGAGGTGATTCGCGCCGCCGGCATCGACTACGAATGTGGGGCCTGGCGATGAGCATCCTCGATCACAGCGCCATCGACTATGTGGGCCGTACTCTGCACACCGCCGACAGCTACGGAAAACCGGGAAAGACCATCACCGCCAAAGCCGACGCCGTCATCGTCGGCGCCGGGCCCTCCGGCCTGGTGGCGGGAACGATCCTCGCCGAGTCCGGATGGGATGTGATCATCGTCGAGGCGGGGCGCTTTTGGCATCACGAGTCCTTTCAGCGTAGGCAGTCCTGGGCTGCGAAATATCTGATGCAGGAACAGGCAACCCGGATCATGACCGGAAACGCCTTCATCCCCGTCGCCTCCGGGCGCGGTGTCGGCGGCGGCACATTGGTCAATTCGGCGATCTGTTTTCGGGCTCCCAAGTGGGTGCTCGATGAATGGGTCGAAGAGTGGGGCTTGGACTATTTCGAAGAGTCCCAGCGCGAGGCATTATTCGCCGAAGTCGAGGAGGTGATCGGCGTCGAGCCCACTTCCCCGGACGTAGCCGGTGAAAATTCGATGATCGCCCGCAAGGGATTTGATGCCCTCGGCGTGGACCATGGATTTATGCCCCGCAATGCGCCGGGCTGTGTGGGCTGTGGGACCTGTCAGACCGGCTGTCCGGTCGGCGGCAAGGCCACCGCCGATCTGACCTGGCTTCCCCGCTTTCTGCGCGCCGGTGGCGTACTCTATGCCGATACCCGAGCCGAAGAAATCCGCGTCCACAACGGCCGGGCGATCGGCATCGACGCCGTGATGTACGATCCCGAGGACAACGGCGAACAGGCGGTCTTTTCCATTGACGCCGATCGCACGTTGGTGGCTGCCGGGGCCATCGACACCGCATTAATTTTGCAACGCCAGCAATTGGCCGATAGCTCGGGACACCTCGGCAACAATCTCCGTGTCCATCCCACCTGTGGCGTGGTGGCCCGCTTCGACAATCGCGACATTCGCCTGTGGTCCGGGGCCACCCAGGGCTATTACGCTCATCACCCGCACAACCGGGATATTTTATTGGAGACCTTCTCGGCATCTCCCGACGTATTCATGACCCAGATGGGCACGGTCGGCGAGATCGATCCCGGCGAGTTTTTGCGCACCTTTAGACATCTCGCCGCCTGCGGACTTCTGCTGCGCGATTCTTCGTCGGGCTCGGTTCGGCCCGGTGACGACGGGACGGCGCGCATTCGCTACCGCGTCGGCCGGCGGGACGTCCAAAAACTTCGGGCCGGACTGTATACGGTCATCGACATGTTTTATGAGGCGGGTTCCCGGGCGATCATGCCCATGGTCGACGGCACGCGCTACTTTTCCACCCACCGTTTGGCACGTCAGCACGTGGCGGCCCGCAACGCGGCGTCGAATTTCTCGCTATACTCCAGTCATCCCATGGGAACCTGTCGCATCGGAGACGACCCCGACCGCTGTGTGGTTCGCCCCGAGGACGGGCAGACCTACGATGTGGAGGGCTTGCACGTCGTCGACTCCTCGCTCTTCCCCACCGCCATGGGAGCCAACCCCCAGGTCACGATCATGGCTCAGGCCCTGGCCCTGGGAAGACGCATCGCGGAGCGATCATGACCTCCACCGGGCACAACCGGTTGCTCACCACCGTCGATGCATCGTCGCTTCGCCGCGATGGCGATGTCGTCACCTTTGACTACACAGATGGGCTCGGGCAAGAGCATCGGGGCTTTATTCTACGCTGGAATGATGGATTTCACGCCTATCGAAATCGATGCCCCCACTGGAGTACGCCCCTCGATGAGGATGGCCCCCAAATCTTCGATCATGGCTCGAGGGCCCTGGTGTGTCAGACCCACGGAGCGCTCTTCGAGCCCGAAACGGGTTCGTGCATCAGCGGCCCCTGCATGGGACAGTCCTTGAAAAAGCTGCGTGTCGAAAGTGCTATAGATGAAACGGAGGAAACGATCGAGATCTACGACGGTGGCCTAACTCTATCCTAAAAGCTTCCGGAGAGACCGGCCTGAATCCCCTGGCCGTCGACCGACGGGTGAATCGAAAACGTCATATCCGCCCGGGGATACTCCTCGGGATCGTCAAAATCCTCGGTCAAAATAGTACCGACGACCATGCCTGCTGCCGCGCCGATGGAGGCCCCGGTGGCCACCTGTCGGCCGCTGGCGTCATCACCGAGGATCAAAATCGGCGTGGCCAGACCGGCCAATCCGCCGAGTATTCCGGCCGAACTGATCAGCCCCACCCGTCCCCGAGACATCGGATATTGGGAGGCCAGGGCACCGGCGCCGACGGCGCCCAGTGTGGTGGCACCGATAAGTCCCAGCCCGGCCGTTCGACGCTCCTGGTTCAGTTCAAGAAGCGCCTCCGTAAAGATCAGGTAATAAAACGCCGACCATGCTCCGGCGCTATTGATCAAGCGCACATCACCGGCGGTGGGCCGCAGATTCATGGCCAACGCGTGTCCGACACCAACGCCGGCAAGCTGACCGAGCATCATCAGACCGGTGGTGTCCTGGCTATCCAGATCACCGACCATATAGCCCCCGGCAAAGCTCAACCACCCGCCCCAGACGGCCCCGGAATTGAGGGCCGTGGCGTGCCCCGGCGTAATCCCGCGATCCGAGGTGGCGACCAGCGAGCCCACCAACCCGATCCCCGCCCCCAATGTGGGCAATGCCACCGCCAATCGGGGCGCATCGCCGCAATCCAAAAACGCACAGGCCTGGACGCTCAACACCAACCCGTGCAACGTCTGAAATCCCGCCAATTCAGCCCGCGCCCCAGTGCTGTATTCCTCGACGCCGAGTCGATCGAAGGTCTTGTGATCCTCGAGCTCCCCGGCGGAAAGCGGCGACACCGCAGCCAATGAAAAACCGATACAAAAGAGACCAATCGTCAACATACGAGTGAGTTGAGCGCCCATCTTCATACCTCGAAAACTTGATAACTTTGCGAAAACGCCGGGATTTGCTGCATGGAAGCATCTCAGCAATGGCCCATCACCTCCACATTGTCAATAATCGTTGGTGGGGCGGTCGCATGAACGGTGATCCCCGGCCTCGGTGCAACCAGCGCACCATCGACCGGGGCTACAGATACCCCGCAAACAGCGCGGGGCGGCGCGGGGACAGCGAGCACGCGCAACGACTACCGACGGCAATCGACCCCGGCGGGCTCAGATCGACCCATCGATCGAGGTCAATCGGACGATCAAGGTCAAGCGGGCGTCCCGTAGTTGCGCGTGCTTGTAGTCCACGCGCCGCCGGAGCGAAGCGCAGGCATTTGTAACCCCGGGAGACGGGGCGTCGTTTGCCCCAAGCCCGGGGATCGTAGGTGGCACCAACGATGACGCCCGATGACCCCGGGCGAGCGACCACCGGAGGTCGAATAACCGGTGATCTGCCCTCCGAGGCGCCGCAATGGCAATAACCCGCCTAAGCCCGCAAGATCACCTCGTCGCCGACTCCGGTGGAACCGAAAACCACTGTCCGTCGCGGCGCACCATTCGCGTGACTCCGTCGATGGGATACGACGGCAGGTTACCGTCGGGATAGGCCGGATCACCGGGCAGAGCGAGCGCCAACTCGCCGGATTCCAGGGTGATGGGATGGGGCAAAATCGCCGGTGGTCTCGGGCGCCGTCGAAGCTCTTCGACGAATTCGGCGTGCGAGGAAAAATGGGTCATCTCCTCCAGGATTCGAAGCGTAGGCGGAGCCAATAAGATCTCGTCTTCCCGGTAACGCTCGATGGCCTGTTGCGGCGTCCACCACGCCCGGTGGGTGGTCTCTTTATCGTCGTGACTCGCGTGCTGCCGCGACGGAATGGAAGCGACGAAAAACCGGGTGTCGTAGCGTCGACTCTCAAAATCGGGGGTGATCCAATGGGCCAGATAGGTCAATCGCTGGGCCTGGAGGACGAGATTTTCTTGCAAACAGAGCTCGGCGAGTCCAATTTGTTGATCGTCGATGTCCTTTCGCAAAGACTCGAAGTGTGTGTGCACCGAGGGATCTTCGAGAGAAATTGATTGTTCCTCGCCTGGACGGCGGGCCAGAAGCAATCCGGCTTCCTCGAAGGTCTCGCGAAGGGCCGCCACGTAGAGCCCCAATGCCGTCTGGGGATCGATGTCGCCACCGAGCGTTTGCGCCGCCCGGGCGGGATCGACGCCGGCGACGACATCGGCGCTCTCGGGGCCGCAATCTCGTTCGTCCAGGCTTCCCCCCGGAAAGACCCAGGCATGGGCCATAAACTCGTGGCTTCCGTGGCGGCGAAGCATCAACACCTGCAGCGATTCCTCGCTGTCTCGAGTGATGACAACCGTTGCTGCATTTCGAATTTCCGTCATCGATTCGGGTTCCTGTCGTTTCGTGGTGGCTGTGATTCGGGACTCGAATTTGTGGAATTTACACGATATTTCCACACGTTTCTTCATTGCACTGCCATCGTAACGTATAGTTGTATTTATCTCCTTGTGAGATCTGTGATTGATTGTTCGACTTTTTGACGCCGCGTTCATCGCGCAGCACAGGACACCATAAAAATGCTTGATACTCGGATCATTGTTATTGGCACACTCTTCGTCTCGCTTATCGCCGCACTCGTCGGCTGTGCCGAACCTACGATCGATGAAGAGGCGGCGTCGCAATATGCCGAAGAATGGGCCTCCACGGTGGAGGGTCATCTAAAGTCACAGGCTGTGCTGGCCGCCGGCAGTGAGGCCTTGGAGAGCCGGTTTCAGCAAGCGGTCGACGAGGAGAGCCGCCAGCAACCGGCGACGCCCTTCGCCGAATTGATCGACGAGGTCTACGCCGAACGGGACTATCAACCGGCGTTGATCGGCGAAGATCAATTGAGCGATGCCGGCGAGGCGATCTGGGAGATCTTGCAAGACCTGGAGGCCCATCACCTCGACCCCGAGCCCTATCGTCTGGAGATCATCGAAGAGGCGCTCGAACAATGGGAAGAACGCCGCGAGTCAGTGGCCGAATTCGACGCCCTGCAGCCCACCTCAGAAGACCGCCAACAGGCGATCTCCTGGCTGGTGGAGCAACCGGAGTCGGAGTTCGACCTGAGTGAGGCCAATTACGAAGTGCTCACGGACACCATCGTCGACGATCCAAACCTGGGCAATCGACTCACCGAGGCCGTCGAGGATTATCAGGACAAGCACTCGGCGATCGCCGAATCGGCGTCCAAGGCAGAACAAGCATTGGCGGTTGGATTGGCCCGATATGCCCGCGAACAACGCCATTTTCGGGTCAAGGATATCTTCGTTCATCCCCGGCACTGGGATTTTTATAACGAGCCCGATGTCGACAACTCCGGACGGCGTCCCGATCCGGCGCGAGGAGGCTTTTTGGCGGGTCGTATCTGGCGCGACGCCGCCCATCTCGCCGAGGAGATCACCGAGGAGAATAAATACGAGATCCTCGATGGACGCATCCAAGAAACCGTGGCCGGGGTCATCGAGAGCGATGATCCCTTTGCGCGGGTCGCTGCCATCGCTCCTCAGCAACCACAATACGCCGGCCTCGTCGAAGAACATCGCCGCTACCGCGACATCGTGGAGCAGGGTGGATGGGAAGAGGTGGAGCGCCGCGATAATCTGCGCGAAGGACACAGCGATCCCGTCATCGCCGATCTCAAAAAACGACTGCAGATCGAGGGCTATTTCCCGGCCGATGCCGAGATCGACGAAACCTTCGACGAAGCCCTCACCGATGCGATCCGCGCCTATCAAGAAACCCATCAGATGGAGGTCAGCGGGCGGCCACATCATATTTTCTGGTACAGCCTCAACCTGCCCGCTGAGCGGCGCCTGGCTCAGATTCAGTTGAATATCGACCGCTGGCGCAAGACCAATATCAAACACGACGAAGACTCCTACGTCTACGTCAACATCCCGGACTTCAAGATCGAGTTGTGGCACGAACAAGAGCGCATCAAGCGCTTTCGCACCATCGTCGGCGACAATGAGCGATCCCGCAATCCGCTGACCGACGAGGTCGAATACTCCAATCGCACCCCGACACCGATGGCGGCCTATATCGACCGCGTGATCTTCAATCCCTACTGGAATGTCACCCAGCGCATCCGGGCGGTTCGAATTCTGCCGGAGGTCCAGGAGTCGATCGAGACCAAATACGCCCTGAAGATCAACGAGCTTCGTCAGCGGGCCGGCCAGGGCTTATCTACCGACGATCTCTCCCAGGTATCGCTGGCTTCGATCCGCTCCGGCATCGACCTCGTTGAACACGTGCAGCCGGAACAGGCTCAGCAATCGGAGGACGAAAGTGATACGGAGCCCACGGAAATGGCAGCCGTCGGCGGCATCGTCGATAGCGCAGAAAGCACAACTGCCGATACTGACGACAGCGAGGAACAGGCCCGCCAGGCACTGGCGGCGATGACGGAGGAGGAAAAAACCGAGCTTCGCCAACAGGTCATGTCTCAAAAGACCAGTCGGGCTATCTCGGCGCTGACCTCTCAGCAGAGCGTGTACAACGAGGAATTCGAGCGCGACGAACAAAAACGCGTCTTTCACTCCTCCGTATTGAGCGAGTTGGAGTCCGCGTTTTCCGGTGATTCCCAGACATTGCGATCCCACTTTACCTACCTCGACTGGGATACCGGAATCGTCGATGTGGAGTCCACCGACCCCGACGACATCCCCTCCTGGTACGCCGCCAACGGTTACGAAGTGGTCCATCCCGGCCATCATACCTGGGAATATGTGCGCATGTTGCCAGGTGGAGAAAACGCCCTGGGTTTTGTCAAAATCATCTTTCCCAACTACGACAACGTCTACCTCCACGACACGCCGGCGCGCTCTCTTTTCAACCAGGAAATTCGCGGCTTGAGCCATGGATGCATTCGCCTGCAGCGACCGATGGAGCTATCGGAAGCATTGCTGAACTTGGATGGTCAGGATGTAAATATCGATCAAATCCTGGCCAGCGAGGAGTACTACCCCATCTTTTTGGACCGTCAGATTCCAGTCTTCTTGGAGTATTATACCGTTCGGGTCGACGACGAGGGGCGGGCCAATTTTCTGGCTGATATCTACGATTACGACGACGAGATTCTCGAGGACGTGCTGTAATGACCGAACGAGAACGAATCGATCGACTCCTCGTCGAGCGCGATCTCGTCCACTCTCGATCACGGGCCAAGGCCCGGATCATGGCCGGCGACGTCTTCATCGGTGAAGAGCGCATCGACAAAGCGGGCACCCAGGTGCCGGTGGACTCCGACATCGAGTTGCGCGGCGATGACATGCCCTATGTCTCCCGGGGAGGAATGAAGCTACAGGCCGCCCTGGACAACTTCGACGTCGATCCCACCGATCGGGTCGCCATCGACGTCGGCGCTTCCACCGGTGGATTTACGGATTGTCTTTTGCAGCGCGGAGCGCGCAAGGTCTACGCCGTCGACGTCGGGTACGGCCAACTGGCCTGGAAGCTCCGAAACGACGATCGCGTCGTGGTCCTGGAGCGAGAAAATATTCGCTATCTCGACGACGACGCCATCGATGAACCCTGTGATCTGGCTGTCATCGACTGCTCGTTTATCTCCCTTCGGTTGGTGCTCCCCAATACATTGCGCTTTCTGCGCGACGATGCGGAAGTCATTGCCCTCATCAAACCGCAGTTCGAGGCCGGCAAAGAAGGCGTCGGAAAGGGCGGCGTGGTGCGTGACGACGAGATTCGACAAAAGGCCATCGACGAGATCATCGCCGAGGCCCGTGAGTTGGAGATGGACTACGTCGATGGCATCGATTGCCCGGTCCATGGCCCGGCTGGAAACGTAGAATTTCTCGCCCACTTTCGTCGTACATAATCTGTCGTTCGGCAGAAATTCTCTGGGCTGAGGGTTCGTCACATTAGTGCGATAGACGCTCCCGGATTACCCTGCGTTGAAGCGCTCCGCGTTCGACGTTCGGCGTTCGGCGCTGGGCGCTGCATTCGAAATCGCTGGGCGCTGGGCTCGAAATCGCTGGGCGCGGGGCGCTGCACTCGAAATCGCTGGGCGCGGGGCGCTGCACACGAAATCGCTGAGCGCTGGGCGCTGCACTCGAAATCGCTGAGCGCTGGACGCTGCACACGAAAGATTCCGCTAAACCGCGCTGATGACGCTGGAGATGGCGGCGTTGGGGGGCTCATTTCCACCGGCCGTGACACATCTGAACCATCTACTCTCGGTGGCTGGCAGAAGAGTGCTACCAACTTCGAAGATGCTGATGGCGCCGACTCCGGCCACCCTCAATATCACCGGACCCCACCACCACCGATCGCACCATCCTCCGCGCCCTCAGCGTAGTTTAGCGGCATCTTTCGCGCTCGGGCGTTCAGCGCCCCGCGTTCGGCGTTCCGCGTTCGGCGCCCAGCGTTCTGCGCTCCGCGTTCGGCGCCCAGCGTTCAGCGCTCCGCGTTCTGCGCCCAGCGTTCTGCGCTCCGCGCCCCGCGCCCAGCGATTTCGCGTCCAACGCGCCGCGCTTCCGTGCGTTAGCGTCTCCGCGCCTTATTGCTCCCTCTCAACTCGCTCGCATTACAGCTAGTGGTCCGGCATTCCATACAAGTGGTAGAAGATTGTTTCTGTATGGAAACCGTATGTCCGCAATCGCCGTATTGTTTCTGACGACAGGTCAATTATTCTACTCAATGTAGATAATCCCTGATAATTCGGGACAAAACAAAGTCGTCAGTCATCTGTAAAATAGCAATCGAGGAAATTATGAAGAACAAACGATCGATCGCAGTCCTATTCATCGCTCTGACCTTCATGGTCGCCTGCGATAGCGAGATCGACGGCAAGCCGGCGGCTGTCGTCGCCGAGGCTGAAGCCACCGCCGAAGAGGAATCACAGCTCGAAGAAGAAGAGGATACGGCGGTCCGCCAAGAACTGGAGATCAATACTGAGGAATCGTCGATTGGATGGGTGGGAGCAAAGGTAACCGGCGATCACGTCGGTGGCTTTGAGGAGTGGACAGGCACCGCCGTGACCAGAAATGGAGATCTCGAAGAGCTGCGTTTTACGGTGGATACCACGAGCATCTTCTCCGACAACGACAATCTGACAGACCACCTAATGTCCGATGACTTCTTCGACGTCGAGGAGTACCCGAAAGCAAAATTCGAGTCCTCGCGAATCGCCGAATTGGAAGGCGAGGATAGCACCCACCTGGTCACCGGTGATTTCACGATTCGAGGGATCACACAGACCGTGAGTTTTCCGGCCAGTGTCGAGGTCCATGACGACGACGTGCAGGCTTCTACGGAGTTTACGATCGACCGATTCGACTTCGGCATCGAGTACAAAGGAAAGCCCGACGATCTGATTCGAGACAACGTCCTTCTGAAGATCGATCTCGTGACCGGCTGAGAGAAACGCGACCGGCTGAGAGAAACCAGTTTAATATGCGTGCGGAGCTTGCGAGATGCCCATCTCATCCACCGTCGACCCCCGACGAACTCACCCCGAATCGGCCCTGGCCGGTCGCGCCAGGGAGCTAGTGAGACATCTGCAGCACCAGCTTGTAAAACAGCTCGAAGCTGTGGCCAGCCAGTATGGTGATGAAGGATTCTCCCCGGTGGACTGGCTTCGAGACGAGGGACGCCACGGCGGTGGACGCCGGTACGCCACAAAAGAGTCGCCGGTCTTTAACCGAGCGTCCATCAATATCTCCACCGTTCATTACGACGATCTACGGGACAAACGCCTTCGCTCGGCGACGGCATTATCGACCATCATTCACCCCGACAATCCCCACGCTCCGTCGATGCATATGCATATTAGCTGGACGGATTTGCGCGATGAGACAAGCTATTGGCGATTGATGGCCGATCTGAATCCATCGCTCCCGAACCGGGAGCACCAACAGCGATTCGACGCCCTGCTACAGCAAACGACGGGAGAGCACTACGAAGCGGGAAAAGCGCAGGGTGAGCGCTATTTCTTCATTCCGGCCCTCGAACGCCATCGCGGCGTGTCTCATTTTTATCTCGAGGGATATAGAAGCGATGATTTCGACGCCGACATCGAGCTGGCACGTCGATTCGGCACGGCCGTCACCGACGGTTATACTGAGATATTGGAACAAGCACTGAGCTCCAATCCATCGCCCACCGACGAGGATTATGCCCGGCAGCTCGCCTATCACACAGTGTACTTTTTTCAGGTCTTGACCCTGGACCGGGGCACCACCTCCGGACTCCTGGTTCACGATCAAAACGACATCGGCATATTGGCCTCGCTTCCCTCGGCAGTGGACCGCGAATTGCTCGGTTCGTGGCGAGAGAAAGTCCCGGTCCCTCAAGGCGAATTGGTGCGTAATCTCGTCGCTACTCTACCCGACGAAGACCCCTGTCCGGTGACCGATGCGGTGCGAAAAGAGCTCGCCAACCAGGTCCGCGAGCATTACCAATCCCACCCCGAAGCTCTACAACTTCAGGCCTCCGGCGACGTCATTCCCCCGACGGTCAAAAACCATCATTCGGATCCCAACGGGGGCTGACGCCGGACCCCAATCGATAGGCAATGACACAGCTTGGGATAGACG
>SKPJ01000118.1 GCA_007119595.1 Myxococcales bacterium | reverse complement strand
GTGGGATCTTGTGGGTGCCGAAAATCATATCGATGACGGGGAGATGGACGGCAAAATTCTTGTCGGCGTATTCCGGGTCCGCCGAGTGGTGCCAGTGGTGGTAGCGCGGGGTGACGACGAGGTAGCTGAGCCATTTTGTGTCGAAGCGGGTGTTGGCGTGGGAGAGCACGGCCTGAACACCGACGATGATGACGTAGGCGTTTAAGGCCTGGGGAGAGAATCCGAAAAATAGCAGGGGAATGAGTACGGCGCTTCTGGTGGCCATAGTCTCCAAGAGGTGCATCCGGGAGCCGGCGAGCCAGTCCAGGTGCTCGGCGGAGTGGTGTACGGCGTGAAATCGCCACAGCCAACCCACGGAGTGGTAGGTGCGATGGACGGTGTATTGGGCGAGGTCGGCGACGAGGACTGCGAGCATGATCTGGACCGCGAGCGGGATCGACTGCACCCAGCTCTGAAAGGTCTCCGAGACCGCCCATCCGACCATCAATGTGGCCGTGCTCATCGAAAAGATGAGGACGAATTGCACGAGTGCGTGGCTCATGAAGTAATAGGCGAGATCGGTGCGCCATTTGGGGCGCAAGATCTGCTGCTCTGGATCTTTGGAGTACGATTTTTCGAGGGGAATGAAGATCAACGCCGACACGAGCAGAGCGAGGACGAACCAATCCAGACCGATGGAAATCGGGGTCTCCGGAATATGATCGACGGGGATGGTGGCTCCGCCGAGGACGACGGCGATTGTGGACGCAATGATGCCCGTTGCGCCGAGTCGCTTTCGCTTGTTGCGAACGAAGTTGAGAGTCCCCAGCACGAAGGAGGTGATCAGGGCCACCAAAAGTGCATTGCGCGCAAATACTTCACCATAGATCGCGCGAAATTCGGGGACCGTCAGCCACTGCGGAAAATGAAAACACAATACCGCCAGTAGGCTCAATAGACCGAGTACTGCCGAGGCATATCCGCTGATGCGGCCCTCGCCGATCTCAAAGGGCCTGTGACCATGTCGATCGGCGTAGTCTCGTATGGCATCTAGCCATCGCATTACACACCTCTTTTCGTCGCGGAAAAGCCGCGTGACTGAACCATCATTCAATTGGTGAATGGTCATTCAGTTTCTTTAACGAAACGAGTGGGGGAGGTTATTCAATTGCGATCGATGTGAGAGTGGTGAATGACTTCCTGGGGCGTTCGCCGCTTCACGTCCATGTCGAGTGCATTGATGACCAACGCCGTGCGAAGGTGGGAGGCCATCGACCAGCCAATGATTCGTCGGCTGAACGCATCCATGACCACTGCCAAGTGCACGAAGCTCGACGCGGTTGGTACGTAGGTGATGTCGGCCACCCACAGCTGATCAGGCCGGTCCGCGGCGAAGTTGCGGTTACGACGGCGTGGATCCTCGGAGCGCCGTAGGTACCCCGAGAATGGCGGTGAATGTCGCGGATCATGTTGCTCAGTTCGGCGTCTCTCCGATCACGGGTAGTCGACCCGCGCTTACACCACGCGTAGTATCCGCTGGTGGAGACCCCCCAGCACATCGCACATCGTGGTGATCGGTTAGTCGGCCTGGTGGATGGGGATGACCGACACAATTCACATTGTGGAGGGAGAGCGACCGATAGGGAGCGGTCACCGCCATTGTCCATGCGCATCTGTGAAGCTGCAGTAGATTCCGCGTGATATTTGCGAGTCAACTCCAGAGAGTGCTGCTTGAGTCATTCTTGTGCGTCGTCTTGCAATTCACCGCGTCACCACCTACCAATATAGCCACTACCAACATAGCTGTTATGAGAAGCCGAAGACTGAAATTGCCGTGGTTCCTCATGAAGTTTCAGCAATTGGCTGCAGTGGTGAAAGGAACGGACCGAAATATGTGTATCGGCTCCTGAGAAGGTGAGTCTGATACTGAAATCGAGTTCGATTTTCTGTCGCATCAGATGAGGCAGAATCACTGGGTTTAACTGCACGCCAAATCGAGCAGTCTGGTAGACTCTCGAGAACGATCCCGCCCGAGGTTTCAAGCGGCTTCAGTACGTTCTCTTCGTACTGGCACAGAAGTTTTATTTACAATCTTTCAGTCCCGAGAAGTCAGTGCGACGCCCTTGCGGCACGCGATGACCAATGGTCTGACACGGAAGTCGATGACGTCTTTGCCGGCTGCTTGGGGCTTCAGCAAACGAGGGAGGACATATGCATTCAAGGAATCTTGCAGGCGTACTGGACTCGGTCACTCTTGCAGCCTTCGTCGGACTTCTCTTGATCATGGGGTGCAGTGGTGAAGAGGAACTCAATGTTCCAAATGATGTTGAGGCGCTCGATGTTGGCGAAGTTCTCGACGATGTGGGCGGTCTTGAGAATACGACTCCTGGCGATGATACGGACCCCGGCGATGATACGGACCCCGGCGATAAGCCAGATCATCGAGACGATACTGGATTAACGCAGGACACAAGTTCTCCCGGCGATGCGAATACTGATGGCGATGTGTCGCCTCCCGAGGACGTCAGTGCCATTGACGATACGAGCACGGTCGATGCCCCAGTCCCGGATGAGGATATAGAAGTCGATGTAGACACAGAAGATGTGGAAGTGCTGAGCACAATTGGCGTATCTATTTCTCCTCCCGAGGAAGTCGCGGTTGGCGAACCATTCACCGCTGCGTTCGAACTACTTGGCGAATCGGGACAACAATTCCAAGAGGCGGGGGTCGACATCACTGTAACGGTGAGTCAGAACACGTTCGCAAGCGGCGATCCCGAGGTCACGGAAACCACGGATGAATTTGGCGTCGCCACATTCGAGTTGCTCATCGACCAACCCGCCACCGCGCTGGTGCTAACAGCGAGCAGTTCCCATCCCGACCTTCAGGACGTATCGACGAATACCGACCTATTTTCGGTCATCTCCGAGGGGATCGCCGACATCACGTTCGCAGTCGAGCCCTCGGGCGAAATAGTTGTTGGAACATCCTTCGAGGTCGCTGTTCAACTACTCGATATTGACGGTGCTGAATTTGAAAGTGAGGGCGTCGAAATTCGGATCGATGCCTCTCCGTATCAATTTGCCTCTGGTGACGACGAAGTCATTGCGGCGACTGATATATTGGGGGTCGCCCGATTCGAACTGGTCATCGATGAACCGGCTTCGGACGTCTCCTTGAGCGCCAGTAGTCCCCATGATGATTTGGAGGGAGTCATAATCGAGACCGATCCCTTCGATATAATTGCGGAGGATGTCGCTGATATGGTTGTGATCACCGAGCCACCTCAAGAGGTTTCGGCCGGGGAGAGTTTCGAGGTAGCGATTCAAACCGTCGGGGAAAGCGGTCAGCCGGTCGCCGAAGCCGGTGTAGAGGTCCTCGTTGAAGTCAGCCAAAACCAATTCGCCTCCGGCTCCAAACAGGCTACGACACTGACCGACGCCAGCGGTGTGGCAACTTTTGGTCTGGTGATAGAGGAAGTGGCGAATGCACTGTTGCTAACGGTTGAGAGTTCTCATGAGGACCTCCAAGGGACTTCAATCCATACTGATTTATTCGACGTCGTTGCCGCCGATGCACACCCCGATAGCTCGTGGATCAGCGGTGTCGATGGAGTTGCCGATGGAGAGCAGCAGGCGCAGATCACCATCGAGTTATTCGATGTCTACGGTCATCCCGTAATCGGTGAGGTGCCCCAATTTAGCGCCACCGGTGACGGAAATGAGTATCAGGAATGCAGTGAGGTCAATAGTGACGGTATCTCCACCTGTGCGATGAGCTCGACCGTCACCGGAAAAAAAGAGCTGCGGATCACGGATCCGGTGGACGTGCTCGGCGATACCATCGAGTTTTTCGCCTGGGATTGTGATCCGGAGAGTGCGCCCTTCGGGGGAGGCAACGGAAGTAACGAGGAGCCCTATCGTCTCTGTACACCCGACCATCTTCAGGCAGTTGCAGTGGGCACCAGCTTTGTGTCGGACTCCTTCGTCGTCGCACGAGACATCGACATGGCTGGGGTAGATGATTTTGATGGCATTGGAGACACCGAAGATTCCTATGTCGGTCAATTTGATGGTGAGGGACACAGCATCGAAAATCTTTCCATCGAACAATCAGACGAGTCCTACGTCGGATTCTTCCGTGTAATTGGCGAAGGGGGGAGTGCCAGAGGAGTCGTGCTAGAAAATTTGGAGGTCCACGGACAGGCGAGCACGGGAGGACTGGTAGGAGTTGCTATTGGAGAAGTCGCGGACTCTCGGGTCTCAGGACAGGTTGTGGGAGGAGGACGAAATACGGGAGGTCTGGTCGGAACCAATTGGGGCACCATTCGAGACTCCGAATTTTCGGGCGATGTGGAGGCACCACATCCCTATGTCGGGGGGCTTGTTGGTTATAATATCGAGGGCACAATCACCGATTGCCGCTCTACTGCCGATGTTATCGGAGACTGGAACGTCGGGGGACTCGTCGGCGCTACTTTGGACGGTGAAATCTATCGTTCGGAGGCCACCGGCTCAGTCGACGCCGACGGCGACAACGTCGGAGGCATACTCGGCTACAACGATGGGGGCGAGCTCTCGGAGGTCCATTCCTCCGGTGATGTGCATGGCCCGAACGCCAGCGTCGGTGGGCTCGTCGGCTGGCACGCCGGCGGCGAAATTACCAACTCCTACAGCACCTCCAATGTCAATGGACAGCAGGCGGTGGGCGGCCTTGCCGGGAAGAGCGAGGCGTCGTTTATCTCCAAGTGCTACGCCGCCGGCTACGTTGATCCCAATGGCGATGATGTCGGCGGCCTCGTCGGCGTCGACGATGGCCAGACGGTGGACCAGAGTTTCTGGGACCGAGACACCACGGGCTTGACCGATAGCGCGGGCGGTGAATCCCTCCACACCACCGAATTCGATAGTCTGGGTAATTTCAGTAGTTGGAACTTCACGAGTGTCTGGGTCATCGATACCGCACCGGATGGCGAAGAACGCCCGGTGTTGCAGTGGCAGACGGAATAGTGAGGCAGCAGCCTAGTAGTACAACCTCACTTATCCGCGGCCCATCGCCGGTCGCCTGCGCCAATGGCGGTGTTGCGCCGCCTTGACGATATGCTACGGCATCGCCTTCGCCAGCGCGCCTTGCCCTTGACACAGGCGCCTCGCCGACTGGTCTCACGCGCTAAGTAAGGTTGCACTACTAGAAAAATGGGAACCATGGAAAATATTCGGAATCTTATCGTTTCCCGAAGGCTCGTATCACCAGACGGTCAGCGCTGCCTTTGGTGCCAATAGAGGAGCAGTACAACGCGATAATAGATGGAAATCGAGATTTCTTGTCAACAATGCATGGAGTTTTAAAGGACCCGGGTTCGCGAAATTGCTCGACTAGGTGAGATTTAAGATGGAGGACGGCCCTTAGTTTTCCTGAATGGCAGTCAATCACGAGACCGAAGGCCGAGTAACAATAAAAATGGCAGTACAAGCATCGCCGGGGTGGAGCTGTTGTTGGCGATGGTCGAGCATGACGAGTCGGCATCGCCCTCGTTCTCGGACGATTGTGGCTGATCGGATTGTGACGGGTCGTCGATGACCTGAAGTGGGTCGGAAGTGGGACCCTCGCGTCCGTATCGGTCGATCCAGGTGACGGTGAGGGTAGAGTCGATAGGCTCGTCGCTGGTCTCCTCGTCGTTCCAGCCGATGTTATATGAGTGTGGATAATGCAATAGCACTCTCGGCGTCGATCCGACATTCAGCGTGTCGGGATGTTCTCCCTCCAACTCAAAGCGCAGTCCGTATTCCGCATTTTGCAACGAATTTTGATCGTAATGTTCGTTGGGGTCGTAGGGCTCATCGAGGCCTGCGTAATCACGCTTATAGCCCTCGAGGAACAGTGAGATACTACCTCTCTTGACCGCGACGCCGGAGTAGTCGGTCTCGTCGCCCCGAGTGATACCAACCAGTTCTACGACGACGGGATCGGGAAATGTGGCTTCCTCGGTTGGCTCCTCGTCGGAAATTTCCAGACTGTACGTTGGTGCACCCTCATCGGCGGCGGCGTCGGCCCAGGCGGTGGAGGAGGTTGCGAGTATCAATACCGCAGTGGTGGCACCAATAACGAGTCTTATAGGCATATGGCTCATGGGGGACATTCTTCAGAATAGATTGAGATATCAGGTATCAGTGCACCAAATACGTATCACTGCACCAAATGCGTGCCCTGTGCTGAGCGTGGGGCGATCGATTGACTTCACACTAACAATCCAGCTCGGACGAGGCCAACATCGCCGTGAGTACTCAGTGTGGTCACCCGTCTCAGGTTGGAAGTGTCGAAACTATCTTCAGTGGCGCGAGTAGAGTAGATACGAATACACGCTCGGTGTCGAAGTAGTGCTGGGTTAAAAAACTCTACTCCGGTGCTCCCGCTGCGATCCAGTCGTAGACCATCTGAGCTTCTGTCTGGTCGACGCCGGCCGCGCTGGGCATCTTGTCACCGCAGACGTCGCCGGCGTCCACATCGGGGCTGATCTTTCTCCACAACAAGCTACCCTCCGGATCGCCGGGGGCTACCCGGGGGCTTTCGTCGCAGTCCGAGGTGACATCAATCAATAGGTCGTAGCTTTGGATATTCGGTGCACTACCGCCATGGCAGTAGCCATTGCTACAGGAGTGTGCAGTGTCCAAGGTTTCCCAGACGGTCTCGTAGTCCAGATCGGTTTCTCCTGCGCCATTCTCTGCACCAAGGTCATTTTTGTCGGCATCGGGCTCCGAATCGGCATCTGCTGACTGGTTATTGGTGTTGGCTGCGTCAGAGTCGATTGCATCGACACCAACACCGGCATCCGGCGACGCGTTGTTACCATTCGCCGTCCCGTCGTCATCTCCGCATCCCGACACCAGCGCTACACTGAGAGCAATAGTGAGCGTGATTACTGTCGTTCGTCGCATAACCATTAGGGCCTCCGGTCATCATATTCTGAATCGCCACCAATCGAATACTGCACGGTACAAACCAATCATAACCGTGAGACGCCATCAATTGAATTTGAATGATCTCAATATATCGTTCAGCTCATCTTGATAATGACCGCCGGTCTGATTTGTTTCTATGATGAGTTATTGGAGTGCTGTGGGCTGCAAGTTCAGTTTCCCAACAACCAAGAGCTCAAAATAGCGCGAGGACAACGGCCAGTGAGACAAAGGAACAGAGGGTGCTGATGATGATGCCAGCGGCGGCCAGGGCGTCGTCCCCGCCGAGTTGAGTGGTCAAAATATAGGAGACCGTGGCGGCCGGGCAGGCGGCAAAGACCATTGCGATAAAGGTCTGATCCGGAGGTAGATTCCAAGCAACGGTTAACCCGTATGCCAGAAGTGGCATGATGCCCACTTTGAAGACACTGGCCGTGATGGACAGACCGAGGCGACCCTTGATCTCCAATTCGATGAGGGCGCCGCCGAGGCTGATCAGTGCGAGGGTAATCGCCGTCTGACCGAGCATTTCAAAGGGGCGGTCGATGACCACGGGAAGGGTGACGCCATACCAGCCGAGCAGGGAGCCGATGAGGGCCGATATGATCAGCGGATCGGAGATCACTTTGCGGGTCAGTCGACCGAGCACTCCCCAGCTCAACCCCTGTTGAGCCATCACCAGAGCCAGCACGGAGATCAAATTATTCAAGGGGGCCAGCGCCGCCAGTGCGATCAATGCAGAGGCGACCAAGTCCGGTGGCATGCCGCCGGCTTCCATGGCGAAGATAATCAGTGGAAGTCCCACGAAGGCCATATTGCCGCGAAAACCGATCTGAATGAAGACACCAAATTGATCCTTGGACAAACGCATCACAGCACCGAAGAGTGCAGCCAACAAACTGGCAGCGACGGCGACAATGATCAGCACCAACACCAGATTCCCGGCCTCCAATGCCCGGAAGTCGGTGGCCGACAGCTTGTGAATAAACAGGCTCGGAAGTGCTACCCAGTAGATGAATTTGTCGAGCCCGCTTCGTATCTCGGAGGTGACGAAGCCACCTTTGAATAAGGTGGCCCCCAGCCCGATGAGAAGTAGGATCGGAATCAGCGATTCAAGGGCTTGGAACAAGACGAATTCCTTGCATTGGGTGGCCGCATTTTGGCGTCCCGTTACCGATGTTGAAAAGCGTAGGCACAGCCAGTGCAGATCAACTCACTGTCAATTGGGCGGACATATCCGTGCGGAGATACCCGGCGATATCGGTTTTCTCTCATGAGTCGGCGAAACATCCTCAAAGATCAATCTCCACGGGGGAGTGCACTGAAACCGAGCACCCGCAGTCACGCAGTGGCCGAAGGACTTGACAATTGAAGAGTGACCGACTAATCGATGCGGTCTCCCATCTGGTCCCGCGGGCGGGCCCGGACGGTGGAATCGACGACTACGAACACAACATTGTTTCAATGGGTATACCCCGATTCATGGCGTCTTAGATGCCCTCGGGTACCTGGATTTAAAGGAGCTTTACCGTGGCAAATTCTCAATCCGCGAAAAAACGAATTCGACAAAATGAAAAGCGCCGAAAGCGCAATGCTCAGGTGCGGTCCCGAGTTCGCACAAGGCTCAACCAATTTCGCGATGCCCTGGAAACGGGGGATGTCGAAAAAGCGGAAGAGCAGTTTCGCGTCATGGAGGCGCAACTCGATCGAGCCGTAAGAAAAGGGGTCATTCCCAAAAACCGGGCATCTCGAAAGACGAGCCGCATGGCCAAGCATCTCAATGAGCTGCGCGACGAAGCTTCCTGAGCAGTGGTCGGCGCTCAAAAACGAACAAGGCCCGTGGGTGTAGAGACCGCGGGCCTTTTTTTGTCGTCCCCGTGACGGTCGAGCCGGTCAAATCTTGGGGTCAAGGTCGCTGGGGCACGGCATAGAAATCCTCGTGCGGGGGCCCGGCGCGGACTCGGAAGGACCAGGTGCCGGAGAGATCTTCAATTTTCGTCTCTCCCGTCCGGGCGTCGACGGCCCTTGCATCGCGTAGCTCGCCAGTGATGATTCCGTCCACCTCGGGATCAAAGGAGTCGAAGTGCAGCGTGCCATGCAACGTTAATGTGTCGTGTTCATAGGCGCAGCTCGAGAAGAAGACCATCTTTCCGCGCGCTGCAGGTGGTGGTACGGATGCATCGCCGAGTTCGATGGGCTCTCCGGGGGAGATATCGTCGGGATTGTAGAGTTCAAAGTTGACGCCGTCGTTATAGGAGCGATGATCGGAGGGAGATTGCAAAAACAGCCCGGTTCGCTCGTTATAGGTCTTGGCGGACAGAAAGGTCGGTTCAAAGGGAAATTGCTCGGCCATGCACTCCGGCAGGTCGGCTTCACTCAGGATTTCGAATGATGCATGCTCTTCAGAGTTGGTGCAGCCGACGATGAGAAAAGCGAGGACGCAGGCCAGTGCAATCCACGGACAACGGGCTAGGGCCATAAGACGTCTCTCTAGGATCGAGTTCAACAAAGGACCGTTTGACCACCAACAATCGGAGTTTAGATTGGAGGGCCGCCAGGCGACCGTCAAGGTGGTCTTGCTTGCCGTTGGATGGAGTAATTGATGGAAGATCCCAACAAGCGCAACACGTCTCGGGATCAGGAAGAATCCCCAGATCCTCTGGGGGGAACCTTTGGATCGCGCACCATCTGGATCGCCGTGCTCATCGCACTGGCGACTCTGCTGGTCTATCACCACCTGCAGAGTCCGGGGGCGGTCGAGGAAATTCCCTACAGTGAGATGAAACAGCGCATCGCTGATGGCGAGGTCGATAAGGTCGAGGTCTCGGAATGGAAGGTCTTGGCCACTCCCACCGAGCAGGCTCGCGAACGCTATCGCGAGGAGCTCGATGACGAGGCCTTCGATACCTGGGAGACCACCAGGCTCCGGGAGGACGAGGGGTTTGTCGATCTACTCCACGAGATGGGCATCGAGATCCAGGCCATCGACGATCGCGGTTGCGGTGACGGGGGGATGCTGTGGATGATCCTGTTGCCCCTGGTGCTGCTATTGCTATTCTGGGGCTTTTTGGCCAGACGTATGCAGACGATGAATACTCCCGGTGGGGGAGGGGGCAACTCACAGGTGATGAGCTTCGGAAAG
>SKPJ01000416.1 GCA_007119595.1 Myxococcales bacterium | reverse complement strand
TGTTTAAGCGCGACTCCGTCCACGGCACCTATCCAGGCGATGTGGAGGTCAAGGACGACGCCTTTGTCGTCGACGACCACGAAATCTCGGTCTTCTCGGTCTCCGACCCCTCCGAGCTTCCCTGGGGCGATCTGGGGGTCGATATCGTATTGGAGAGCACCGGCGTATTCCGAAAGCGCGACGACGCCGCCAAGCATCTCGCCGCCGGCGCCAAAAAGGTCATCATCTCCGCTCCCGGAAAAGACGTCGATCTGTCGATGTGCATGGGCGTCAATCACGAGGAATATTCTCCCGATATGGATATCGTCGACATCGCCAGTTGCACCACCAACTGCCTGGCTCCGGTCGCCAAAGTGCTCCACGAATCCTTTGGCATCGAACAGGGGCTGATGACCACGGTCCATGCTTATACGAACAACCAGAACGTCCTTGATACTCCCCATAAAAAGGATTTTCGACGCGCCCGTGCCGCCGCGGTCAATATGATCCCCACCACCACCGGGGCCGCCATCGCCGTCACCAAGGTGCTTCCCGCCTTAAAGGGCAAATTGAACGGCATGGCCATTCGCGTTCCCACGCCCAACGTCTCCTGCATCGACCTGGTGGTCTCGCTCGAGAAATCGGTCGACGCCGGAGCCGTCAATCGCGCTCTGCAAAAGGCGGCCAACGGTCCCATGGAAGGGATCTTGGGTTATAGCGAAGAGCCGCTGGTGTCCTCGGATTACGTCGGCAATCCCCATTCCTCGATCGTCGACGCCGACTCCACGATGAGCCTGGACAACGGATTCGTCAAAATCCTGTCCTGGTACGACAACGAGTGGGGCTTTTCCTGTCGCATGGTCGACGCCGCCAAATGGGTGGGTTCTCAAGCAAGCTGAGCGACGGTCTGTAAAACGGCGTGCAATCGCCGGTTGAACTCGCCAGGGTTTAGCCCTCACTTCTCACCACAGTGAAGCACGGATGCCGCACAGAATGCACGATACTCCGCTTGAAACCTGCTCAACGATGCGCTGCATCGCCTGCGCTGCTTAAGCTGTCGTCTCGCACATTCTGTTTTGCCCCGGGCCCCATCTGGTGAGAAATGAGGGTTGGCCGGTCTGCGCGTCGTTTTGATATCTTTTGATCTGCACTCCCGATTTTCCCCACGCTCTGGACTCAGGCCTTTTATGGACACCACAGGCATCCATTTTATCGACGAATTCAACCTCGACGAGGAGATGACGGTCCTCATCCGGGTTGACTTCAATGTCCCCTTGAGCGGCGGAGACGTCGCCGATGACACCCGCATTCGCGCCGCGCTCCCCACCATCGAACACGCCATCGAAAGCGGCGCAAAGGTCATCTTGTGCAGCCATCTGGGGCGACCGCAAGGCGAGCGCGATTCGGCCTTGAGTCTGGAGCCGGTGGCCGCCCGGCTCGCCGAGATCATCGATACGGATACCTTATTATACGATATAGAGGTGGTATTTCCGGAAAATATCCTCGGTCCCGACGTCGATACCCTGCTCACCGAGCTCAATCCCAATCGCCAGATCATGTTGCTGGAAAACCTCCGCTTTCATCCCGGCGAAAAGGCGGGCGACGAGGAATTCGCCGAAGAGCTCGCCGAACTGGCCGATATCTACATCAACGACGCCTTCGGGGCCGCCCACCGAAAGCACGCCTCGGTCTACACCATCAATAAATTTTTCGACCGCAATCACCGGGGAGCCGGTTTGTTGATCCGCAGCGAGCTGCAGGGATTGGGGCGACTTCTCGACCGCACCGAATCCCCTTACGTCGCCGTCATCGGTGGCGCCAAGGTCTCCGATAAATTGGGCGTCTTAAAGGCTCTTATCGACCGGGTGGACACCATCCTGGTCGGTGGTGCGATGGCATATACCTTTTTGGCGGCCCAGGGAATCGACGTCGGAAATTCCCTGGTGGAGTCGGACTATATCGACGAGGCGCGCTCGATTCTGGACCGAACGCGGGTGCAAAAGACCGATATCGTGCTGCCCGGCGATCATTGCGTCGGTGCATCGATAGAGGCCACCGAAGCCCACATCACCACTGACGCCACCATCCCGGAGGGCCAGATGGGACTCGATATCGGGCCCAAGACCCGGGAGCGATTTCGCAGCGTCATCGCCTCTGCGGCCACCGTATTTTGGAACGGACCACTCGGGGTATTCGAGAATCCGGCCTTTGCCGACGGAACCATCGCCATCGCCCACGCCATCGCCGACGCCGACGCCTATGGCGTCATCGGCGGCGGTGACTCGGCAGCCGCCGTCGCCCGCGCAGGCGTCGCCGACCAGATCGACCACGTATCCACCGGCGGCGGCGCCAGTCTCCAACTCGTGGAGGGAAAACCTCTTCCCGGCATCGAGTCCCTGCGCCCCAATTACCCCTTTGATTGAATCGCTTCATCGAACCTTGCTTCTCACCTGTGGCTCATGCAAAAGTGCGGGCCACAATCGACAATCGAAGAATACTGCCAACCTGGAGGACCTCGATGCGCACTCCCATCGTCGCTGGAAATTGGAAAATGAACCTGGGAATGGACGAGGCCGTCCACTTGGCTCGAGGGATCGCCGAAGGCGCCCCGGAAAACGGCGTCAAGACCATTGTCGCTCCCGTATCGCTTCATCTGTCGTCGGTCACCGAAGCGTTGGCCACCTCTCCGGTACTGTTGAGCGCCCAAAATATGCACTGGTCCACCGGTGGAGCCTATACCGGTGAGGTCTCGGGACCGATGCTGCGCGAGTTGGCCGTGCGCTACGTCATCCTCGGCCACAGCGAGCGACGCCAATATTTCGGAGAGACCGACGAAGAGGTCAATCACAAAGTCCACTCCGCTCTCGATCAAGACCTGCGGCCCATCATCTGCCTCGGCGAAACGCTGGACCAACGGGAGTCCAAGCGCACCGAGGCCAAGGTCGAATTTCAGCTCCGAGCTGCTCTGTCCGGACTCACCTCCGAACAGGCCGAACGCATCATCGTGGCCTACGAGCCCATCTGGGCCATCGGCACCGGAAAGACCGCCTCTCCCCAGCAGGCTCAACAGGTTCACGCATTTTTGCGCCAGGTCCTCGAGGATCGCTTCGATCGCCCCACCTCTCGCGCCATTCCCATCTTGTACGGCGGCAGCGTCAAACCTCATAACTTCGATGATCTGATCACCGAAAAGGATATCGACGGGGGCCTCGTCGGTGGAGCAAGCCTCCAAGTCGACAGCTTCCTGAAGCTGGCCCAGATCGCCCACACCGCGTCATAAAACGGTCGCCGGCCCCGAAATGATCCGGCGACCGTGGCCGTTATCTATTCTGGAATCAGTAATGTCGATCGCATCTGTGCCCGGCATTTCCAACCTCCGGGTTGCGCCTGCACCTACTAACGCAGAGCTCCCGGGCTCCTCTCTTCCCCGGAAGAACCATGCATTTTCGGGCCTTTCGCGAATTCGAAGACGGCGAAATCATCGATGGCATCGGATACGACATCATCGTCCACCGCCGTTCCATCGGTGAGCTCGTGCTCCCGTCGGGCCAACTCATCACCTGTGATCCCTTACTCGCACTCGACAGTGAACCCTTCGATATCGATCTCGATGCCGGGCGCTATCCCGTTCATCTGATCATCCCCGAGATGCGCGACGAACGGCTCGTGGCCTACGCTGTGATCACCACCGGCCACGGCGACGTTCGGCGCTGGGAAGTGGCTCCACTTCCTCCCCAGGAGGAGTCGTCGTTATTGCAGCTACAGGAGGAAAACGGATACTCCGTCGACAATGGTATCGGGGCCTTTCTCGACAAAGATACGGCGAGCGCTCTGCTCAACTATCACCAGCTCGTCATGCCCGAGGACAACGACTTCGAGCGTCATCTGTGGGGCCGTATTCACCGGCGCCGAAACCGGGGCGCCGGCTGGGCCGTCATCGACCTGCGACGCGATCTCCAATTGCCATTTGGCGACGGTCGCAATCTGCTGGCCTTCGATGCCGGTGTCGGAAACGGCTATTACACCACCTACCTGGGCTTCGACGGCGATGACAATATCGTCAGCATCGTCACCGACTTTGAGGTCCTGGATTTGCGTTTTCCGTCGTTTCCCATCGGTTCCCGCACCGCAGAATAAGGGCTTTGCATTTGTGGCCTATCACGGTGCCGGCATCGATGATGAATCGGCGGAAATTGCCTCAATTTGAGCGCCCCGAACTCTTTCCGAATCACCGAGCGCCGTGTTATCCTCGCCAAGCGCGCGTTCCACATGCCACGACCCAGTTGATATGTGGACCGTTGGCCATCGGTCATCGAAGTACTGTAGACCATGGCACAAGCTGCACGTTGTGTTGCAACAAAATAGAAATCATACGTACCTTCGGGGCGCATAGGGTTTGATGTGGGACGGCAAGAGCAAGTGATCGAATATCTGGTAGATCAAGGTCTGGTGGAGGCCTCGGTCGCCGATGATCTTCGCTCAAGGCATGAGAATAACGCCGCCACCGCACTTCTCACGGAATCGATCCTCGACGAGGAAAAACTGCTTCAAGAACTGGCGGTTCATTTCAATTGTCCGCCCGCAGGATATTCCGAGGGACTCTTCATCGAACATCAGCTCCTCGATCAACTCGATCCATCGATGGTTCGAGAGTATGAGTTGTTGCCCGTGCGCCAGAGTGGAGGCGAACGCGTTGACGTCATCGTCGTCGAACCGCTCGATAAATTGGCCCGTAATGTCGTCGAAGCCCGGTTTAAGATGCCCCTTCGACAATATGTGTGGCCCCGCGTGCGCTTTCTGCAGGCCCGCCACTACTTTTTGGGCGACGAATTACCGGCTTGGACGCGCTCCTACCTTCGCTCCCACCCGGTGACCCTTGGCTATGCCACGTCGGACCGCGAAATCGACGTCCTAAAATCACTTCAGACATCGGCTTCTCTTCAGGTCCTACAGTGGGATCGCGACGACGTTCGCCGCTTTATCGAGGACTGCTTCGACCGCGACACCTTGCTCAAGGTCTTGCTCGGCTATGCCGGACATTGGCTGAGTCGACGCATCATCGCCGTTTTCACAAAGTCCGGCATTCAGCCCTATTTCATGGAGGAGTGGCCCGAACTCGAGGAGCGCTACAGCGATGTCGATCAGCTCCGTCAGATCAGCAGCGACTGCGGCGAGTTGGTGCGCAATGCCGACACCTGGCAAAGCGGCGACGCCGACTCTCTCGGTATCACTCCCCTATTTGATACGCTGGGAGTCACCGCCCCACCTCTATTAATAGCACTTCCGGTGCATATTGGCGGGCGCTGCGCCATGACGCTCATCGGTGTCCCCACGGATCGCCAGGCGGCGATGCGCCTCGATGATCTCAATGACGACTTCGAACTTCAGCCACTGGCCAGCGCAACGACCTGGGTCGGTGAACAGCTCGAGGAGGTGATTCGACTCGCCAAAAGTGACATTCTCCCACCGCCTGCCGAGCGAATTCCTCCACTGCCGGAATCGAAAATGAGCTTCGGCCTCGGCATTGAGGACTCGTTGGTGGAGCAGAAAATCGCCCGGCGAAAAAAGGGCGAAAAGATTCATCGATGGGAAATCGTCGACATCAGCCATGTGATCGAAGCCTCGGAAGCGTCCGAGGCTTCCGTTGAGGAATCGGAGACCATCAAGGCATCCGATCCTGATGTCTCCGAGGTTGAAATTTCCGATGTCGAAGAATCCAGATCCACACAGGATTCTGCGCCAAAAGACTCGGAGCTCAAGACCAGCGCTACCAGTTATGGAATGCCATCGCTGTCCTCCGACGGATCGATCCCGACGTCCATGGAGCCGACCTCAGAGGCGAGATCCCAAGCCGAAGCCGAACCCGCTGGCGCCCGTGAATCATCGAGCATCGATGAGGGATGGGGAAAAATGTTGAGCGAGGCCAATCGGAAGCCATCGATGGGCTCGGAGGCCTCCGATGCCGTCGTCCCGGAGGTCGATGCTGCCACCGCCGATTCCAGTGCTGAATCAGTACAATCATCACCGATCGATGGGCGCACCCCTCATTCTACGCCAGCTCCAACGATCGACGAAAATACGGCACATCACGGTCCGCCCACGAGCGACGCCGTGGTCACTGTGACCGAGAAATCCTCGGACTCCGAGCCATTGGTAAGCGATGATATCGCTCCCTCCACTCCCTCTCCTCAGAGTGAATCGTCTGCCATTGAACTGTCCGATAATGAATCGTCCCACAGTGCGCCGTCGGAGCCCTCGGAGGCAAAAGACGATGGCGACGCTTCCGATACACCCGCTTCCTCGCAGTCCCAGGTCGGTCCACCCAGCACGCCCGGTCTTCAAATCCCCAACGGCCCCTCGGGACTGCCTCTGGCGCAAATTCTTCGCCGGCCAAAGCAAAGTCCAAACTCCGACCTCAGCGAGATCAGCGATACTCCAGATGGCGATGGCGAAACCGAAGCTCCAGATGCCTCCGATGGAACCGACGGTGACCATGACAGTAATTCCGTCACCGGACGCACCATCCTCGGCCACGGAGAGATCCCGGCCATCGAGGACAGCTCTGCAGACGATGAATCGGCTCCCGACGCCACCTCCTGGCTCGACGAAGTCGAAGACTCACAGGCCTCGCTGGACTCCTCATCGAGTCCCGGAAGTACCATGCAGATGGACTCCGAGGCTGCTCGCACCCAGACCTTTGGAGCGTTGATCGACGATATGGAGTCGGAGTCCAAAAAAGCGGAGGGCAAACACGACGAGCTCCAAGACCGTCCATCGACGATTCCCGTCGATGCCCTCGAGGAAATCGAATCGGGCCCCATGGCGATCGAAATCGAGGAGAGCATGAAGCTTTTGAATAGCCGGGACAAAGAGAAGGCCTTTGCCGCGGCGGAGCACCTCGCCGTCGCCGGAGCACCGGTCATCGAGAGCTTGAAGCCACTCTTTCCCGGTAAGATCTTCGTCGACCGCTATCAATTCACCGTGGAGACCATGCCTCCGGTCAACGAACACGGGCCCGTTTTGGAAACGCTGGTGCGCATTGGACAGCCCTCCATCGAGGTCGTCTCCGAGTATCTCGATGCATCGAGTCTGGAGCGTCGCTTCTATGCCACCTACCTTCTCACCGAGCTTTCCCTGGACGGATTGCTGGACAAATTATGCAACCGACTCTTCGATCGCGATCAGCAAACGCGAACGGTGGCTCAACGCCTCGTCCATGCCCACCGATATCTCGACGACTTCCAGGAAAAGATCGTCGAGCCTCTGCGCGCAATTCTGGAGGATAGCGAAGAGGATTTCCGCATCGAAATCGCCGCCAATAATCTTCGCCGTCTGCGCGATATAAAATCGATTCCGGCGCTCATCGATGCCCTCCAGACCGACTCCAAGCACGTACGAGACACAATCCACCAGGCCTTACGCCAGATCACCCTGCAGCCGCTGGCGCCCTCTCCTTCGGAGTGGCGTCGTTGGTGGTTCGACGCCAGTGACCAATCGCGCTGGGAGTGGCTCGTCGAGGCCATGAATAGCGACGATGAAGACCTGCGCCACACCGCCTTTGACGAGATCCAGCAGATCCCCGGTCTGGAGCTCAACTACCATCCAGATCAACCCCCTAAATTGCGCACTCGGGCCCAACAGGAATTGCGAAATTTCTTGGCCGACTAAAGCCACCGGACCTCAGAAGCTGTCAAAATCGATAGCCGGCGCCGATCATGATCTGATGGATGAAATCCGTGGAGTTGGCACCGATCTCGAGTTCCACCGGCTCTGCATAGGTGACGTCGATAAATTGCAGATTGTAATCAAGCCCCACCAAAAAGGGGTCGAGCATATCGAGGGTGGCCCCCAATTCGGCAGCCGCTCCCAACCATCCGGAGGCTTCTCCGTAGGCTCCGCCGGAATTCGATGCCGACAAGACGGGCAATAAGAGCAGATCTGCCTTCAAGACCACCGTTTCATCGATGGTATATTCCACTCCTCCGCCGATGCGGATATTCATATAGCCATGCCCGGTGTAGAATTGATTCTCCGCCAGTGTAATACTGGTGGTCTCCGCACCCACAATACCGCGTAGCAACAAATTCTCTTCTACGCGGGCATCGATATAGCGAAGTTCACCGCCGATGCGCAGAAATTGACCACTCAACTCCTCTGCGTCAAAAACGGTCCTAAACGGCGACATTCCCAAAAATACGGCGCCCCCAATGCCGACCGTATCCTCTTCGAGGGTCAAAAATACCCCTTCCACACGCCCCGCAGGCCCCATCAAGGAGGTACTGTGGTTGAGATTGAAATCACCTACATCACCCTGGTCCATCGTCAGCGAGCGCTGTCCCACCATGGCGCCGATCCGAATGGAAGCCCCGCGTTCGACGGTACCCGGCGCCCTTTCCTCGGTGTCACTCAACCAATCATCGTCTTCGTCATCGTCGTCCGCTCGTCGATCCCGGTCCTCATCCGGGGCATCGAATTCCGGATCGGGCTCCACGTCGTCGGGCATCTCAAAATCGGCGGCACTCAATGTCCCCTCTTCTACGTCGCGGCGAAATCCACGCACTTCGGGAACCAGGACGCCAAAGATATCCTGCAGTAGCTCAATGGCCTCATCCATCTCCAGAGTTTCACTGACCAGACCGCGCTCCACCTCCTGAAGCTCCCATCCCCGGGGACCGATGACGGCAATGGAAACTCGTCCTCCCCGATCGCGCATATCGTGAACCAGTATCCCCTCCATTCGAGTGCGCCACATCAACGACGCCAATTCGTCTTCGTACTCTCCTCGATTGTATCGGCGAAAAATATTACGGCTTAGATCGAAATCCGCGGCAATATTGAGAAATACGTCGCTCTCCACCAATTCGATCTGTGGGCTCTCCTCGAGCAATTGGCGAATCGTGCCGTAGCTGTCGGCGCCTGTGGAACCACCCATATTGATATATACCAACCGCAGCGGCTCTTCGGGCTGCGCTTGCGCTGTCGACGGGATCAATACCCATCCCAATCCCACCACAAGGATTGTCACGATCTGAAGTTGTCTCACTACCCGCATTCTGTTCCTCGCAAGAGGCCGACACTTGATTGCCACGGATCACCCATTGTTCATCGAATCGACGATACCACAAGTGGGCACTTCGACCACCTTTTTCACACCGAACCATAATGAGTTGGTCTTGACGGATCGCCGGAGATCGAATGATCGAATCGAGATGGTTGTTTTGTCGGCGAAGTGTTTCTATAGGGCTGGTACGATCTCAACGCGGTGCTATCACACCCACTTTCTACACAAGCGACCATGTTCGGACTGATCAAAAAGTACCGCCGACGGCGTCTTCTGGAGCGGTCGATCCCAGAATTGTGGATCGATGCCGTCACCGAGCACTTGCCGATCGTGGCCTATTTCTCACCACCTGAGGCACGGGGCTTTTTATCCCATCTCAAAATCTTGATGTGGGAGAAATTGTGGATCGGTGCCCAGGGATTCGAACTCGACGAGCATACCAAGGTCACCATCGCCGCCCAGGCGGCCCGCATGGCACGTGGATTACCCCTTTCGGTCTACGATCGGCACAGTGAATTCGTGGTCTACGGGGAGGATTTTGTCCATCCCGACGACGAATTGCCCGGTCCAGTCCACGGCGAGGCCCATCACTTTGGCACCGTCGTTTTGAGCTGGCCCGCCGTTCAGGAGGGGCTTCGCTATCCCTGTCGAGGCTACAATCCGGTCCTCCACGAGATGGCCCATATTCTCGATATGTCCAGTGGCTACTTCAACGGCACGCCCGTGCTCCACCACGGAAGTGATTACAAACCGTGGGCCACGGTCTGTCAGTACTACTTTACGGCGATGCGCGACCATCCGGAACAGAGTTTTCTCGACCTCTATGGTGCCGGCGACGAATCGGAATTCTTCGCCGTAGCCACCGAGGCATTTTTCGAATTGCCGGAGATCGTCTCCCACGAGGCGCCGGACCTATTTGCCGAGTTGCGACGCTACTACGGCATCGACCCCATGATTATCCCCTGTGATTGCGAGTCCCACGAGAGCCCCGAAGATGGGGATTACGAAGAAGTCGGCTATCCACTCATTCCTCCCCCCGACCCGTTGGACAATCCCTTTTTCTGATTTGCTGATTCTGTG
>SKPJ01000381.1 GCA_007119595.1 Myxococcales bacterium | reverse complement strand
CCCCCGAAAAAAAGCCCGCTGCCGCCGTCAAATCGACCGTTGTTGATCAATTGTCCGACTAGGGCCGCTCATCTTACCACCCGCAAGTTTCAAAGCGACTCGACGTAAGGTACTGGCGATCGACAAAACACTGAAACCTGCCTGCCAAATGACCAGCGATCTCCACTATACCCCGCCATTGCTGGCTGTTGGGCTTCCCTCGGTCAGTTATCAAGAAATTCGAAGATGTTTGGCTTCCAGTCCGTCATGGAGGACCGTACTCACGGGAAAAAGCCCACGGGCGGGCGCTCATGGTATGTTCAGCAACCGTTGCCATTAACTTCACTTCGCCGTTGTGCAACAGGAATCGTACTCGCTGTGAGTACATGCCTGAGCTGTACCCGGGGTGAGTATGATTTCTTGGTCGCGGGGGGCGAATAGGCTTCGAAGTTGTACTACCATGATGTTAATTCGAGGGGCGAGAGGCCCCATACATTCATCACAACGCCTTGAGCCAAAGTTGACGGTAGCAGGCTGCAACGTCGAGAGTGTGCTAGAACAGGTCGCATCGACGAGTATTCACGGCGTCGCAACTGTTCGTGATTTGGATAGGAGACCAGGATGAAGAATCGAAATGCTTGGTGGACAAAATTAGTCGTATTGGCGGTGCTCCTCACAGTGTACGGAGCCATGGCCTGTGGTAGCGACGACACCAGCAATCGGAACCACAATCAGGCAAATGGCAACCAGTCTTCCGGTGAGGAGGAGTTGGTCGGTGAGGACTCCCCCGTGGTCGGAGGAGGATGTTTTGAAAACGACGCCTGCGAAGAGATTTGCATGACCGGTGACGACTGGCCCGGCGGTATGTGCACTGTGGAGTGTGAAGACGACCGAGACTGTCCCGATTTGAGTTATTGCGTGGCCATCGAACGCGGGATCTGTCTTATGGACTGCATCGAAGATGATGATTGCCCCAGTGGATACGAATGCGACGATATTGACCGTGAAGGGCACCGCGGCGAAGTATATGTCTGTGTCAAAGACTGATGATGAGATGAGCGGACGGTCGCAAGTGATATAATGCATACAGAGAGAATCGGGAGTGAAGAAATGAACAAGGCCCAGCAGTTGTGGTTTATCGTGATCGTTTTGGGGGCAGTGCTCATCCTGGCAGTCCCAGGTTGCGGAGAGTCGGTGGGAGAGGACTCATCGACCGTCGGAGGGGCGTGCTCAAGCCATAGTGATTGTCGCGATATCTGTTTGACGGGAAGCGATTGGCCCGGAGGAATGTGTTCGATGCAGTGTGACAGCGATGACGATTGCCCGACCGGATCGGCATGCATCGACACCGAGCGCGGAGTTTGCATGATGGAGTGTCGCTCCGACGACGACTGTCCCAGCGGCTACGAATGCGATGACGAGGATCGAAGGGGGCATTCTGGCAAACTCTATGTCTGTGAAGGTGACTGAGTTTCATTCATCTACGAGTCTGCCGCTGCGTGGTCTAGTATCGAGGGGACCGATCCAATCAGGAGTATATTTGGATGTTTCCCCTGCGACCGATGGATAGATTGAAATTTTTCGTGGAGCGCCAATTCGTCAAAGGCGCCCACTATCAACTCTTGGCCATGGCGCTGGTGCTGGTGCTCATCTCTGTGATTGCCGGCACGCTGGTCTTCGGCACGGATCCTGAAGAGTCCTATGGCGAGGCCATTTGGTGGGCCTTTTTGCGGCTCAGCGACCCCGGCTATCTGGGCGAAGACGAGGGACTGGGCAGGCGAATCGTATCCACAATCCTCACCATGAGTGGCTACGTGATCGTCTTGGGTACGGTGGTGGCGATCCTGACCCGCTGGCTGATCACTTTTATGCGCCAGCTCGAACGAGGTCTGACCCCGGTGGCCATGCGGGACCATTTCGTCATCGTCGGCTGGACCAATCGCACGGTGCCGATCATTGCCGAGCTCCTGGCGCCCACTGGCCGCCGTGAGCGATGGGGTCGCTTCTGGCAAAAAAAGACTCAATTGGCGGTTCTCGCCGAAGATGTCAGCTCCGAATTATCCCATGAATTGCGAATGGAACCGAGCCTTCGGGGCCGAAGTGGCGACGTCGTCCTTCGCTCGGGATCGGCGCTGAACCCTCAGGCGTTGCAGCGTGTGGCCTCACTCGATGCGGCGGCGATCATCCTGCCCACCCAGGTCTTTGACGATCAAGAGCCGATCACCTCCGACGTTCAGACCGTCAAGACCCTCTTGTCGTTGGATGGATTGACTGAGCACACCGATTCGGCTCTCCCGCTGGTCGTGGCCGAAGTCCAGGACGTGCAAAAGGTCTCCGTCGCCCGGCGTGCCTACCGCGGCCCTCTGGAGATCGTCGCCGGTGACACGGCAATCAGTCGCCTCATCGCTCATTCCCTTCGTCAGCCTGGCCTGGCCCATCTTTATCACGAGTTGTTGGCCCCCTCATCGGGACAGACCCTTCGAATCCGTCCCAATCAGGAGATGAGCGGCCTCACATTCGACGAGGCCCAGCGCACCTTGGAAGATGAAATCCTCTTAGGCGTGGTGAGGCCCGAAGAAGATCGTTTCGTTCCCCACCTCGTCCCGCCTCGAGACTTCCAAATCTCTGAAGAAGATCGATTGGTCGTACT
>SKPJ01000504.1 GCA_007119595.1 Myxococcales bacterium | reverse complement strand
GTCGAAGTCGTCGTCGACGAAGTCGCCGCAGTCACCGTCACGTACCTCGCCGATGCGGGGTATCTGGAGATCGAAGTTCTGGGACTGCCCGCCGGCGTCGAGCATGCCATCGATGTGATCGCCGACGCCGACGGGGAGGTTGCGACCGTTCCCCAATCCGGTTCATTGACCCTAAAAGCAGGTATCTACGAAGTCACTCCCCGCGATGTGACCGAGGGCTTGGTGACCTTTGAAGCGCCCTCGATGGCGGTGGAGATCGCCGACGGTGAGACCGAGAGCGCAACCGTCGTCTACGAGCCGATCCCGGCCCGTTTGCCCGTCGTCGTCGATGGGCTTCCCGCTGGCGTCAATGCCGCCGTAGAACTCGTCGGCGAGGACGAAGTCGAATCCGTCACCGGCTCCGAAACCATTGAGGATCTACCACCGGGAATATATGAGGTAATCGTCGACGATGTGGTCGATGGTTCGACGACTTATATCGGCTCCGGTCCGTCGCAGGTCTCCGTCGAAAGCGGAGAGAACGACGCCCTGGAGATCGCCTATAGCGAAGAAGCCGCAGGAGGGGAATTGATCATCGAGATCGCCGGCGACCTCGACAGCGGCGAGGCCGACGTCGATATCACGGGACCCGAATTTGATGAATCGACGACCTCGAATCAAACCTACTCCGGATTATTGGCCGGAGAATACGACGTGGTCGCCAATGACGTCATCGACGGGGATATCGAGTATGAGGGAACGGGGGCGACGGTGACCGTAGAAAGCGGCCAGTCCACGACGGTGAGCGTGGTCTATGAAGTCGTCCGCGGTGATCTCCCGATCACCATCACCGGGCTTCCCGCCGACGTCGACGCCGATGTCGATGTGGTCGGCGATAATCAGAGCGAGAATCTAAGCGAAACCGGGACGGTCTCCGGGCTCTTCCCCGGCAGCTACAATATTATCCCCAATGATGTCGACGACGGCACGTCCTCCTACGGTGCGTCGATGATGACGGTCGACGTCATTAGCGGGGTCAACGACCCCATTGCCATCGAATACGAGGCGGCGACGACCAGCATCAATATCGTGGTGGCCGGCGATTTGGGTGGCAACGACGCCGATATCGAGATCACTGGCCCCGCTGGTTTTGAGGAGACGGTCACACAATCGCAGACCTTCAGTGAACTCGAACCCGGTGAATACAGCGTCGTCGTACACGACGTCGAGGACGAAACGAGCTCGCAAGTCTATGCCGGTTCCGGTTCCCAAGATCTGACCCTGAACCTTGGTGAAACTGCCACGGTAACCGCCGAATACGAATTGCTTGCCAGCGATATCGTCGTCACTGTCGACGAAGTTGGCGACGTGGATTACCAGATCTCGATGACCGGGCCGGACTCCTTCGAGGAGACGATCGAAGGTGACGCTTCTTTTAGTGATGTTGCTCCCGGGGATTATACCCTGAGCGTCGACGACACCTCTCAGGATGAATTCGGAAATGACCACGTTATCACCATTGATCCCGCTGATTTTGAATTGCAGGCCGGCGAGACGCAGTCGGTCGATATCCAGGTCGCCCCGGCCCATCTGGTGACCACCGAAGATGACGGACCGTCGGTGCCGGGATCGCTTCGATACGTCATCGACGATGTGGTGGAGTCGACGATCGTTCGTTTCGCCGAGCACGTCTCGGAGATCACCCTCCACGAGGGGCAGATCGCGATCGACAAGGAACTCACAATTCGGGACGACCAGGATGGTCCGGTTGTCATACGCGGCGCTGAAGATCGGATCTTTCACATCCAGTCCGGTACCGATTTGTACGTAGAGGATATCGTGCTACGCGACGGCGAAGCCGACGGCGGTGGTGCGGTGCGGGTTGAGGGAGGCGCTGGCTTGTGGGCTGAGCGTGTGATTTTCGAGGATAACTATTCCTCCACCTACGGCGGAGCGGTGTTATTGGAAGAAGGGGGCTGGTTTCAGGGCACGGAGGTCATCATGGAGGCCAATATTGCCGAGCAATGGGGCGCCGCTATCGAATCCCCCAGCGCCAGCACCGAGGCCAGCGGTGTTCGCCTTCGAGCCAGCTTGATTCGGGACAATATTTCCCATCAATCCGGCGGGGCGGTCGACATCGGCGGCGATGCCACACTGGAGGTGGAGCACGTCACATTTACTGGCAATCAAAGCGATGGATTCGGGGCGGCGATCACGCTCTTCTCGGGTCAGGCCCATATCGAAGGGGCGACGATCACCGACAATACGAGCCTATCGGGCGCCGTGACGGGCGGAATTTATATTCGCTCCGAAGGAGATCTGCAATTGCGGGGTTCCATCGTCGCCGGTAACCAACAACTCGATGTCGACGGAGATCCCAACGGATTTACGAGCCTTGGTTATAACGTCATCGGTGCCGCCGGCGACGGGTTTTTCGATGACCCGGACAAGGGCGATCAGGTGGGAACGACCGCTGATCCGCTGGCGCCCGAATTGGAGCCCCTGGCCTATAATGGTGGGTTTGCCGAGACCATGGCACTCGGCGCCGGGAGCCCGGCTCGTTCGGTGATGGTCGGTGACCAGTGCGTCGAAAATGCCAATCTCGATTGGTCCATCGATCAGCGAGGCGAGTACCGGCCCGCCGGTGCCTACTGTAGCGCCGGGGCCGTGGAACTAGATACCACGGTCGAGACCTTCGAGAACGCCGATATGGGAACCGATGCCTATTACGATGGCAGCTTCGATGGTGTGGCAGGGATCCAGTGGCAGTATGAGGACGTGCGCTTGAGTACCAATGATTCCACCGACACCAACAATCATGAGACGTCGTTCGACACCAATAGCGTTATCCTGCGTGATGGCAGCAAATTATCTGCTGCTGGCATTCCCGGGGGAATCTCTTCGCTATCGATGAAAGTCTCGCAGGCCTTTGGAAATACTAATGAGCGCCGCATGGAGGCGTTCATCAACGGGAATTCCGTCGGTGTATCTCAGGAAATTCAAACCGAAGGCAGCGAACCTTATCCCATCTATATCTTTGCTATCGAGGATATCGATGTCGACGGTGATTTTGATATCGAAATCCGCCCTGTGGAGGATTCCACTCAGATCGCCGTCGATGATATCAGTTGGAGATGAGTTCCTTTGATGTAGTCGTTCGACGCTCTCGCGCCCTTACTCGCCGAGGTGGGTAAACATGGCCGCCAGCTCAGCGCGGGTACTGATGTCGAGACGGCGGTAGATATTCTTCATATGGGTGTTGACGGTGTGAAAGGATAACTCCAAGGAGTCGGCGATTTCGCGGCTCGACTGGCCGGTGACGGCGTATTTTACAATGTCGCGCTGCCTCTCTGTAAGATGATATTCCGGGCGAAATCTTACCGGCTCATAGCTCGCGACGGTGACCAGATAACGTACCCCATCGGGACCATCGAGGCGCACCACGCGCACTTCGGCGCCGGTGTGTAATTCGATCGCCCTGCGGTCGCGCCGGCCGGTGTCGATATCGCGAATCCGCCGCTGCAGATAATCTCGGTAATTGAATGTCATCCACTTGCGAAAGCCCGAAGAGGCATGCTTGATGCTTCCGTCGGGCAGCAAAACGGCGAAGATTCCATCGTTGATGACCCCCTTTTCCAGGTTTCGGGCGGCAATGAGTCCCGATTTTAATTCGGGGACGACCGATTGTGCCAACTTTTTTTCCTCGGCGCTAAATCCCCGGTCATCACCGCGCCGCATCAGGCCTAACCAACCCACAAATTGCACTCCATCGTACAGCAATACCCTCAATTGATCGCTGACCTGCAGTGGTTCGAATACGCGCTGAGTGATTTCATAGGTTCGCAGATGGGCAACGCTGTAGTGGGAACGGGTTCGAATAAATGTGTCGATATGATGGGGATCGAGATTGGAGCCGAGCCATGGAGTGGGCACGGCTGGTTGCCCGGCATAGGGAAGAAGTGCATCGCGCAACTCCTGATCGCCGTCGGAGACCTCTCCGGTAAAAAAGGGCCCCTCGCCGTCCCGCGTTATACACTGAAAATAGAGGCAAAAATCGCTGGGTATACGCGCTCTCAATATCTCCACGATACGCCGGCGGATGAACCGCGGATTGTCGGTGTGCAGCGTTGATAACTGCTCGCTCAATATGGGGGATCGTGAACTCATATGCCCTGGTCGATACTAAGGGGGGATTCCGGAGATGCCTCCAAAGAGCAGCTAAATTGTAACAACATTACGCAATGCTTTACAAAAGTTAACCAAACACGGTAAAGACGATCGCTTCGTTTCTTTAGACCTTGCATCCCCGTAAGCCACACCGGAGGCACCACGTAAATTGTCTTTTGCGCCGCAGTTCAGGCGCCCCAAATAGAATGAGGGGGGTGAGACCTCTTAAGGTCGAATTATGGCTGCCGTGATTGTGGGGACGAGGTCGATTCACCGGCGTCCATTTGAGGGTCGAAACTACAATTTGAGGGTTGAACAGTTCATCGTATTGGTGGATTGCGTTGTTTCCCTTTCCAGACCTTGCATCCCCGTAAGTCGTCGTTCACAGCGGCCATATCAGCGGGATGAGCAATACGGCCGTACCCAGAAAGAGTAAATTGAGCGGGACTCCGACTTTCACGAAGTCCAAATAACGGTAATCGCCGGCGGTGTAGATCATGACATTGGTGTGATATCCAACGGGAGAAGCGAAGCTGGCTGATGACGCAAAGGCAATGGTGATAACGAAGGGACGCGGATCAACCCCCAGAGACAACGCGGTGGCAAATGCCAGTGGAGTCATCAACACTGCCGTGGCCTGGTTGGAGATGACGTCACTCATGAAATTGGTGACGAAATAAAAGCCGGCCAATAGTGCAAGGGGGCCATACCCACCGAGTCCGTCGACGAGACCCATGGCGATAAGGTCGATGGCGCCTGTGTTTTCGAGCCCGATACCCAGTGGAATGAAGCCCCCGAGCAGAAAAATGACCTGCCAATCGATGGCGGAATAGGCGTCCTCGACGTTCAGTGCCCCGATCAAGACCATTGCGACGCAAGCGGCGACCGCGAGGTTGACGATGGGCATCCACCCGATGGCCGCAAAACCGACGACGGCCGCCAAAATGATCAGCACTGGGACCAGCAGATATTGCTTGAATGCCGGCAGCCCCACCTCGGATAACACGATGAAATCACCGCTTTTCTGAAGCTCCCGAAGCTGGCTTTTGGGGGCCTGCAACAACAGGACGTCTCCCCCCCGTATGGTGACGTTCATCAGGTCGTCGACCATCACCTTTCCCTGGCGCCTAAGTGCGATGAGGACCGACGGGTGATAGCGCTCAAATCCCACCATGCGAAGAGTTTTGCCGACCATTGCGGAGTCGGGAGTGACGACGACTTCGAATAATTCGTAGTCCTGAACGCGATCGGCGTAGGACTCGTCGATGAGGGGTTCGAGGGGACGAAATTGCAGATCTTCGGCGCCTTCCAATCGTCGCACCATCCGAGCCGATGCGGAAATCCGGAGGATGTCTCCTGACTCCAGGTGCAGATCTTCGAGGGAGCCGGCCACGAGCACGCCATTTCTCAATACTCCCAGTATCTGTGCGTTTTCATCGGCCTTGAAAAATTTCGAGGCCTGCTCCCCGATCGATTCGTGTTCCGACATGACCTCTATATCGGCTCGGAATTCACCTAATTCGTAGGTTTCTTCAAGATCTTGACTGCCGGGACGCTCGGGCAGCAGCCGCTGTCCGATCGTGAGCAGGTAACATGTACCGACCACGAAAAATGCAATGCCCACTGGAGCCATCTCGAACATCGCGATCGGTGGCATGTGATGATCGACGATGATACTGCTGACCAGCAGGTTGGCAGAGGTGCCAATGAGGGTGCAGGTCCCGCCGAACATGGCGGCAAAGGAAAGGGGGATCAATATACGGGTCGGGCTCAAGCCGACTTTGCGGCACAAACTGAGCACCACCGGCAACATAATGGCCACGACGGCGACGTTGTTGATAAACGCCGACACCACGGCGGTACCGGTCATCAATGTCAGTAGGGCACGATAAAAATGATCGTGAAACAGTTGGCCCAGCCACCTCGTCAGCAGGTTGAGGGCTCCGGTCTGGCGAAGTCCTTCGCTCAATACGAACATGGCGCCGATGGTAATCGTCGCCTCGTTGCTAAACCCACTCAGGCCCTGAGCGGGAGTGACGATTCCCGTCAACAGCAGCACGGCGAGGACCATCATGGCCACCAGATCGACGCGCAGCTTTTCGGTGATGAAAAGGACAAGCGACAGCACGGTCACTGACAGCACAATGCCGAGCTCGATCGTCATATCCCCTCGATATGCAGTGCTTAAAAGTGGTGAACCACGCCAGATTCCAATGCTAGTATCGGACCCGTGACTGCAGCGGACACAAATCTTGTGTCCGATGGACGTAGGACAAGCCGAGAAAGAGCCGCGGTCGCACGCGGCTAGCCGAAGGTGAGATGGTTAAAAGACGCCGGGGTGCCAATCGGTGACCGACGCGATCGAGTCACTTTGATAGCGGAGCGTTGATCGCAAGTGGGGGAGCGCTACTATGGTGCACTGCTCGCAGCACCGAGACGCATGCGCGAGTTTTCCCCCACGCAGCTGGATTGATGTCGAGGACGTAGTTTGATGACTGATTTTGTTCGTCAGAATTTAGGGCGTCTCATCCATCGGATCGGTCGCCTTGGCGCGGTTCTTACGACCAACTCCACGATCGCAAAAAAATTGTTCTGGATCGCCGTGTCTGTCGGTTTATGGGCATTGATCATGTTTTTGCCGACGCCGGAGGGACTCGGTGTGCAAGGTCAACAGGCCGTAGCACTGGTGGTCGCCGCCTGCGTGCTCTTTGCCTCGGAGGCCATCCCACTGCCGGCGATCGGGCTGTTGATCCCGGTCTACCAGGTGGTGGTCAGCGGCCTGGAGACGGAGTTGGTCACCGGCTGGATGATGAGCAACGCTCTGTTGTTCTTGATGGGGACCCTCATGTTGGTCGCCGCCCTTTCCAGCAGTGGCCTCGACAAACTCATTGCCCTTTTCATCCTCACCAAGGTCGGCACCAGTGTGCATCGGATCGTCTTCGGTATCGTCGCAGTCAGTGCGATCCTTGCCGGATTTATGTCCGACGCCGCCGCGGCCCTGATGCTGGCCCCAGTGTTGGGGATGGTGAGTATTATCAAGGACTCCCATCATGGCAGTTTGGAAAACCTGACCAAATTACTCATTTTTTCTGTGGGATTCGGAGCCATTATCGGAAGTCCCTATACCCCGGCCGGGGGGGCGCGAAATGTCATCATGATGGACTATATGCAGCATCTGGGTGGGATCGATGTCAGCTTTTATCAGTGGGCACTGTATATGGCGCCCTTTACGGCGACCATGATATTGGTGTTGACCCTGTTGCTTCCGCGCCTGTTTCCCCCGGAGACCACCGATCTTCGCACCGCCGTGGAGTCGCTGCGCATGGAGGTTGAAGAACGGCCTTTCGGGATCGGTCAGATGCTGGTTCTCGGCATTTTCTTCATCACCATTGTCCTGTGGCTCATCGTCGGCGATCTATACGGGATCGGAATCATCGCCATCGGAGCCGCCGCCGTGTTGTTGATTCTGGGAGTGGTGGACTGGCGACACTATCAAAGTGACGTCGATTGGGGAGTGCTGATCATCTATATCGGGGCCATATCTCTCGGTGGTTACACCGCCGAAACGGGGGCCGCAAGTTGGATTGCCAGTGCATTTCTCCAATGGATCCAGTATCTGGGTGTCGACGGGGGCAATTTTCTGGTTATGATCGTCTCCGTATTGATCGTGGTCATGACCTCTACGATGAGCGCCGGTGCCACGACGAGTGTGATGGGTCCCATCGTGCTCGAGATCAGCGCACTGTCCGGGATTCCCGTCATGGTCATGGGATTGGCCACCGCGTTGGCCTCCTCCTTTGGGTTTATGCTCATCGTCTCCACGCCCGGCAATGCCATCATTTACGCCAGCGGGTATTTGTCGGCCTGGGATTTCATCAAGGCTGGATTTTGGGCCATGGTATGCGCCTTTTTGGTCTTCTTTCTCATGCTCTTTTTGTATTGGCCGCTGCTGTTATGACGCGGCCTGTCGCCGATGGCCTCCTTCGCCTATCTACGTTGGCCGGGACTTGTGAGACAACGGGAATCACGGCGCTCAGTCATGGGTTGACCCAATGAACCAAGGCTTGATCCCCAAACTGGGTTATTGTCTAATTCAACACAGCAACTGATCCAAAACCCCTTATAAGGTCTATGGGCCATGCGAATTTTAATCTGCTCCGACGGCAGCAAGTGGGCTACTAAATCCGCTCGATTCGCCCTGCAACTCTTTCGCGATACGGCTCATGAACTCACCGTTCTGGCCTTTAAGACGCGTGCCAAAGAGCTGGAAACAACCCAGAAAAAGATGATCCGTGGCACCCGGGAAAAGGAGGACAATATCGGGGCCCAGCGCTCGCTTACGATCATCGAAGAAGAAGCTCAAGATCTGGTGGGAGAGCTGATTGTCGATACCCACGAAGTCCATTGGATGCGTCAAGAGGGGGATATGGTCAGCTCAATTCTTGCCATCGCCAACGACTATGATCTGATCTGTCTGGGGGGGGCCGGGAAGGGCGGATTTTCTCAGAATATGCTCGGGCTGATCGTCGATGAAGTCGTCAAAAAAGGCGATGGTAATTTGATGGTCACCAAAAAGAGCGACGCCAAATGCCGAGACGTTCTGGTCGCTCTTATGCCGGAAACGGTCACCGAGGAATTGGCGCATTATCTGGGCGTGATGTTCAAGGGCAGTCCGGCCACCATTACCATCGACGTATTGTGGGAAGATCTCCCAGAACGATTCGAGGGCTATCTCAACGCCGCCACCGGTCAACGGGTTAAGCAGATGGTGGACGCCGATCTATTTCACGATCCCCATCAGCTACGCGATATCGTCGCCATCATCGAGTCCTACGGAGTCGACTGCTCGGCGTCCTACCAGGATTATAAATCCCTCAATCAACTCATCGATGCCGTCGAACCCGCCAGCTATGACCTGATCATCGTCCATCCCCCGTCGCGTGATTCAGGGCTTTTGCAATTGATTGAGCCGGAGAAGCAGAGCCTTAATCTGATGCGCAAAAGCTCTGCCAATGTCATGCTACTTCGCTCTCTTCCCGCGTTGGATTCATGAGCTGGAGTGCTCGCACTTCCTCTACTGTGGCACGTCAGCGCCCAGATCCCTGCTACTCAATTCTCGGCGATGCGCAGCATCGCCTAATGTTGCCTGGCGATAACCGTTTGCTTCGTGCCGGTAGATGATCGTTGGCGGTCATTTGTCACCGCGGTGGCTGGCCCATATATCGTTCGGCATCTCCGCGGATGCGGTACCAGGCGAATTGGACGGCCTCCCGAAATTGAGACCAGGGAGCGCTACTATATTCCTCCCACTGGCGCCGGGCTTCAGGCTCGACGCTCGGCCAGTCCCTTCCCAGGTAGTGGTCGTCCTCGGCAAGGGCCAATCCGTAGCGATAAGCCCGGGCATATTCCTGGTATCCAAAGTCGCTGATCGCGGCGTAGTTTCGCTCGTAGTGACGGCGGCAATCCGGCTCGTAGAGTCGAAACCGTTCCTCTGCATGCCTCGACGACAACTCGCCGATCGGCGCGGTCGCTGAGGAAGAGGAATGGGACGCCGTTTTACGGGAGTGAATCGAAGCTTCGTCGGCTCGTTCGGCCCTGGTCTGTTGTGCTTGTGCTTCGTCTTCGTCGGGATGCAAGATATCGACGTGTTCCGCTTTGGCTCCAGTTGATTCGGACTCCTCTTCGGGATGCAAGATATCAAGGTGTTCCGGTTTGGCTCCGATTGATTGGGACTCCTCTTCGTCGGGATGCAAGACGTCGATCTGTTCGGGGCCCTCGCTGGACGTTGCGGTGCCGGTAGGGCGGCTTTTGGCGTCCAGAGTGGAGTGTTCGGCACTTTCGGTGTCGGGGAATCGATTCATGATCTGATTTGCCCGGCCCGATAATTCCTCGTCGCAACGAACGATGACCAGAGAATGGCCCTTTCGGACTTCGTCGGCGTAGTGGGCGACATCCTCCAGAGGAATGCCCAACTTTCTCAGTGCCTGCCTGGCACGGTCGGCTCGGATAACATCGCCTTGGCTGTC